>NZ_CP049740.1:1770000-2070000 GCF_011100465.1 Jeotgalibaca arthritidis | reverse complement strand
ATATTTTACTAACTCACTGACACCTTCTTGATTGTCAAAAATTTCCCTTGCCCGATCACTATTCAAAAAATGATCGATGACAAGCTTTGACTGATTTTTAGCTTTTTCAGAGCCATTTAACTCATAAAGTTGTCCATCCTGGATAAAAAGCACGCTAATATCTTCTGGTATATCCAATTCTTCTGTTTCAAGGGTGGCAGTCAAACGTTCTTCCGAGAGTATATATTCTTGAACCCCTCTTAATGAATCTTCTGTTGTTTCAAAAAAGGAGTGGCCCAGAGAGTTTCTTAAATTACGAATTTCTAGAAAATTTAAAACCGAAAGCAAAATAATACCTGCAACGGAAAAAATCATCATATTTGTTAAGGTTAGGTTTTTCCTTTTCATAGCTTATGAATCTCATTAGCTTTTTGATAATCCGTTTCGATAGGAGAAAACTTATAACCCGTTCCCCACACAGTAACGATCATTTTTGCTATGTAAGCTGATTTTTTTTGTAGCTTTTCACGCAAACGCTTGATATGAGTATCAACTGTTCGCAAATCGCCAAAATAATCGTAGCGCCAAACTTCTTTCAGTAACATCTCTCTCGTAAATACTTTTTCAGGATTTTCAGCTAAGAAAAGAAGTAAATCAAACTCTTTGGGTGTCAATGTTAGAGGGTCCCCACTAGCAAGAACAAGTCGTGAGTCTGGGAAAATCTCTAAATCAGGATAAGTAATCGCAGATGTTTCTGGTTCCTCAACCTTTGTCCGTTTTAAAACTGCCGCTATACGCAACATAACTTCTCTCGGACTAAATGGTTTAACAATGTAATCATCTGCACCCGCTTGAAATCCTTCCACTCGCTGTCCTTCGTCACCACAAGCAGTAATCATCATAATCGGTGTTTCCTTTATTTTACGAATTTCCTTGATTACTTCTAGCCCATCTAACTCAGGAAGCATAATATCGAGTAAGACAAGATCATAATCTTTTTCTTGCATCATTCTTAAAGCTTGAGTACCGTTCTCTGCTTCAGCAGATGCATACCCTTCCTTCATTACATATAATTTCAAAAGGCGTCTGATACGCTCTTCATCATCTACAATTAGTATTGTAGTCTCTGAGTTAGCCACTGAACCCACCCTTTCTGCTATTATTTATTTTCTTTTTTAGCGTTTACGAGCAACCGTTGTTTCCTTAGCTAAATTTTTTAATTTATCAATTTCAAACCCTTTTAGCTCGCGATACATACCAGGTTGCAGACCATCTAGCGTTAGGAAAGAAAATGCTTCTCTTTTTAATTTTACAACAGGACATTTAATCGCATCAAACATTTTTTTCACTTGATGGTTCCAGCCTTCATGAATGATCAATTCAACAATAGCCGTATTCTTTTTACGATCTTCTGAAATCAGCCTTGCTTTGGCCTTTGCAGTTTTTCTACCGTCAATGACAATGCCTCTTTCAAGCTGGTTTAACTGTTGTCTGGTCGGAATCGCGCTAACCTTAGCCACATAAGTTTTATCAACTGTATATTTAGGATGCATCAATAAATTAGCAAATTCCCCATCATTAGTTAGAAGAAGTAAACCAGTTGTATCAAAATCCAATCGGCCGATTGGGTAAATCCGTTCTACTATATTAGTAAAATAATCTGTTACAACGGGTCTACCGCGGTCATCTGAAACAGATGATAGGGTATTTTTAGGTTTATAGAATAAGAAATAAACCGGATGCTCTTTGTAAATAGGCAGACCATTCACTTCGACTAAATCTTTTGAGGATACTTTTATACCTAATGTTTTAACGATTTCGCCATTTACTGCGACTTTTCCTTGAGTAATTAACTCTTCTGCTTTTCGTCTTGAAGCAATCCCCGCATGGGCAATTACTTTTTGTAGTCTTTCCATTTCTCATCCACCTAGTCTTGTTCTATTCATCATCACTTACTGCTTCGATTTGTTCACTACCATCATGACTAAATAAATCGAAACTTTCATCTTGCATCTCAAACAATGCCTCTGCACTTGGTAATTCATCCAAGTCTTTTAAACCAAAGTAATTCATAAAATAATCTGTTGTTCCATAAATAATAGGTCGACCTGGTGTTTCAGCTCTACCAATTTCCTTGACTAATCCTCTAATTAGCAACCTCTGAAGCATGCCTGAAGATTGGACTCCTCGTATTTCATCAATTTCAATCCGTGTAATCGGCTGCTTGTAGACAACAATGGCCAATGTCTCAAGGGCTGCTTGAGATAAATGTGACGAAAAAGGCGATGTTGCATATTGGCGAATTAACTCGGAATAATCTTTCTTGGTTGCCAACTGAAATCGTTGTCTTGTTTCTATAATCGTCAATCCAGTGTCAGCTTGCGAATCATATCTCTCATTCAACTGTGAGATTAAGTGATGAGCTTCTAATGGGGTTACTTGCAATAGGGACATGATTTCTTCGGTACTTAACCCCTCATCCCCTGATACAAATAACAGACTTTCCAATGCGGCTTCTTTATTCATCTTCGTCTGCTTCCTCCCATAACCGTTTCAATAAAATGTCGCCATACGTAACGTCTTGAATAAAGTAAATTTTCTTTTCCCTTACTAGTTCAAGCATAGCCAAAAAGGTTGTTACAATATGTGCCCTTGTAGCAACTTCATAAAAATCAGTAAAAGGAATCGTTGCATGCTTAGCTTTTTTTAACTGGTCAAATTTATCAAGGATATCAACCATAGTTTGATCCACTGAAGACTCCTCTTGATTTAATCTGGCACTTAAGAGTTTTTTTCGTAATAATTTTTGATACATTTTTTGAAGAGCTGAAATTAAATCCTCTGAAGAGACTTCTCCTGGTGATAAAGGAATAGACTGACGGTAACTATCTAAATCGGCCGGCAACTTTGTAAAGAAGTCACCGCGTTCGTTTTCCATTTCCTTCAAAACTTTGGCAGCTTCCTGAATACGTTTATATTCAAGAAGTTGATTAATGAGTTCCTCACGAGGATCTTCCCCCTCCTCATAAAAGTCATCTTCAATTTCAATTTCTTTTTTAGGAAGTAACATGCGACTCTTGATTTCTAATAAGGTAGCTGCCATTAAAAGATAGTCCCCTGCAATATCTAGTCGCAACTCCTGCATGGTTTGAAGATAATGAAAATACTGATTCGTAATTTCTACCATCGGGATATCGAAAATATCAACTTTAAGCTCTTTAATAAGATGTAAGAGTAAATCCAACGGTCCTTCAAACGATTCAAGCTGGATAGTTAATTCATTTGTCTCATTATTCATATGTCATCATCCAAATCTGGCGCCGTTTCTGCATTTTTTTGGACCCACTTTGCAATAATTGGCGCTGTTTCTAGTGTTCCATTTATCGCTTGAATAGGATAGATAAGGTTTAATTTATCAAGCATCTTGTAGATTAAACCTTCATTTCTAAAGGACGGATTGACCGAAAGATGACGAATTAAAACAACAGACTCAGCATATTCAATTCCAACCAATGCAACAATATTATCAGTATCTGTGTCGCGCCAAAGAAACAGTTTTTTATCTTCTTCCTGAGTGTAAGTCGCCATTTCTTTCTGCAAGCGATCAACATTTTTTAAGTCCGCCACATATGAGAGCAAGCCCATAGCAATCTTTTCATAGTTTTGATTATAAGAAATAAGCACTTTTTTCTCCTCGCACATAGACAAAGTGATCAATGACATCGCTTTGTCATTTTTTGTTCCATTTTCATTATACATAATGAAAATATAAAAGATACTTTACCATATGAAAATGTGAATCTCAAATGAATAGAGAGAAAGCACTGTTACAGTGCTTTCAAAGTTTCTTTTAATAGTGTTTTAAAGGTTTCGTTAACCCGAGTAGAAACATCAACCACTTCTTGATGGTTTAAGCTTGATTGCATACCCGCAGCTAAGTTGGTAATACATGAAATTCCAAATACACGTAAGCCTGCATGACGAGCGACAATCGCTTCAGGAACTGTTGACATACCTACTGCATCTGCTCCTAAAATACGCGCCATTCTAACTTCAGCTGGTGTTTCATAAGTTGGTCCGCTAAAGCCCATATAAACCCCTGTTTGGATTGATACATTCTTTTTTTTAGCTACCTCTTGTATAATAGCTTGGTATTCGGGATCATAAGTATGACTCATATCTGGGAAACGTGGTCCCATTTCGTCATCATTGTGGCCGATAAGTGGATTTTGGCTCGTAAAGTTAATGTGGTCTGTAATCAGCATTAAATCGCCCGGTGTAAATTCAACGTTAACACCACCTGCTGCATTTGTTAAACCAATTGATGTCACACCTAGTAACTTCATTACTCGAATCGGCAATGTCACTTCTTGAATGCTATATCCTTCATAAAAATGGAAACGACCTTGCATGGCAACAACAGTCTTACCACTTAATTCACCGTAAACCAATTGGCCTTTATGACCTGCAACGGTTGATGTTGGAAAATGTGGAATATCTGAATAAGAAACGATTACAGGATTTACAATTTCGTCTGCTAAATCTCCTAAACCTGATCCAAGTACAAGACCGATTTCTGGTTCTAGTAACCCTTTTTCTTTTAGGTAAGTAACTGTTTCCATTAATTGTTCATGTTTCATTTGTTTGCCTTCTTTCTATTAGTTAAGTTTATCGAGGAAGCTCGTACCGTGTTCACTTTGTTCTACACCAAAGTTATCAGCAATCGTAGACGCGATATCAGCGAAATAACCTTGTGCTAAAGCACCGCTATCTTTCATTGACTTACTATAAGCAAGCAATGGAACATATTCTCTCGTATGGTCTGTTCCTCTAAATGTAGGATCATTACCGTGATCTGCTGTAATGAGCAATAAATCGTCTTCTCGCAAGTTTTCTAAAACCTCAGGAATACGTTGGTCGAAGTCTTCTAGAGCTTGTCCATAGCCTTCTGGATTGCGGCGATGACCGTAAACCGCATCAAAGTCAACCAAATTCAAGAAACTCATCCCCGTAAAATCACGTTTCAGAACGTCAACTAGCTTGTCTACACCATCCATATTGCTGACAGTACGAATAGAATCTGTAATCCCTTGTTCATTGAAGATATCGCTAATCTTACCAATAGAGATAACATCGTAATCAGCTTCTTTCAAATGATCCAATGTAGTTTTACCAAATGGGCTCAAAGCATAGTCATGACGGTTACTTGTACGGTTAAAGTTTCCTGGTTCTCCTAAGTAAGGACGTGCAATAATACGACCAATCATATACGGATCTTCTAAGGTGATTTTACGTGCATACTCACAAATTGCGTATAACTCTTCTAACGGAATAATGTCTTCATGTGCTGCGATCTGTAAAACAGAATCTGCAGATGTATAAACGATTAAGTCCCCCGTTTTCATTTGATGTTCGCCGTATTCGTCTAAAATTTCTGTTCCACTTGCTGGCTTGTTACCAATTATTTTACGATTTGAAAAGGTTTCTATTTTGTTAATTAAATCTTCTGGAAAACCATTTTCAAAAACACGGAATGGTGTTGTAATGTTCAACCCCATCAATTCCCAATGTCCCGTCATTGTATCTTTACCAACAGATATTTCTTCTAATTTTGTATGGTAGCCGATTGGATTTGCTTCTTTTTTAATTTGTTCGATGTCACGGATATTACCCAATCCCATTTTCTCCATATTAGGGAGATTTAATCCTGCTGTTTCAGCAATGTGGCCGAGTGTATCTGATCCTACATCACCAAATTGATCAGCATCTGCTGCCTCTCCAATACCAACTGAATCCATTACTACAACGTGAATACGATTATACTTTTTCATCATTTACCTCCTAGTATCACGCACGTGGATGGTGCTTGCGATAAGACTCAACCATGCGTTCTTTTGTAATATGTGTATATATTTGTGTTGTTGAAATATCAGAATGCCCCAGCAATTCTTGAACGACTCTTAAATCTGCACCGTTCTCCAAAATATGGGTCGCAAACGAATGTCGCAACATATGTGGCGATATTTTTTTATGAATACCCGCCTCTAATACAATCTTATTTAGATTTTTCCAAATTCCTTGTCTGCTGAATCCCTGTCCATGGAAGTTTAAAAACAAATACGGACTTTCTTTTCTGCCTTTACTAAGAGATGTTCGGCTAAAGGCTAAATATTCTTCAACCCAATAAATAGCTTCTTCACCTAGAGGGACAACACGCTCTTTGTCTCCCTTACCTACTGTTTGAATAAATCCCATTTCTAAATGAAGTTCAGACAGCGTTAAATGAACCAATTCACTGACCCTTAAACCTGTCGCATACATAACTTCTAAAATGGCACGGTCCCTTACTCCGAGAACCGTTGTTGTATCTGGCGTTGATAAAATTCGGTCTACCTCATCAACTGTTAATGATTTTGGCAAACTCTGTTTTTTCTTTGGCAATTTGATTTCTTCCATTGGGTTATGAGAGGCTTTTGATTCAATTAGCAAATAGTGATGAAACTTTCTTAAACACGAAATCATCCGACTAATCGACGAAGAGGCCAGTTGTTCTTGATTTAACTGCTCTAGGAATAGAAAGATATCTGTTTTTTTCACTTCAGAAAAAGAATGGAGCTTGTGTTCAACAAGGAAACGGTGATATTTCATCAAATCTCTTCGGTAGCTTTGAATACTATTTGTTGCTAAGCCCTGTTCAATTCGCAAATGGTGCAGGTACTCCGTCATCACATCTTCCATTTACTTGCGACCTTTTTTGCCTGAAACGGTGATTTGGGCTGGCATTTCTTGACACTCAGAACAAATTCCATGAAAAATCAAACGGTGGTCTGCCACTCGGAAATTGTACTTTTCCTGCATGCCTTTTTCTAACTCATAGATCAAATCATCGTAAACTTCTTGAATATTACCACAAGTTGTACAAAGTAAGTGAAGGTGCGATGGCTTATTACTTTCTTTTCGAATATCATAGCGAGCTAATCCATCTTCGAAAAGAACCTTATGTGTAATTTGTAATTGCGTGAGTATTTCTAAGGTGCGATATACTGTTGCTAGACCAATATCGGGATTAGTCTGCCTTAAGTACATAAAAATTTCTTCTGCGCTTAAATGATCATTATCAAGAAGAACTTTTACCGTCGCTTCACGTTGTGGTGTTAATTTAAACCCACCTTTTTGTAATGCGGTTTTAATACTATCAAGTGATTGTTCAGGCAAACCATCCACCTCCTTAGATGTTTTTATTTAACGAGTTTCGTTTGACCGTCTTCTTGCACAATTAATTTGTTTTTCATCAAGCGGCCCAGTGCACGTTTAAACTGTGCTTTACTGATACCAAAATAATCACGAATATCATCTGGGTTGCTCTTATCAGTATAAGGTAGTGATGATGTTGGGCTTTTCTCAAGTAAAGCCATAATCATTTGCGCATCATCCTCTAGCGCTTCATGGGCGCGAGGCTTCAATGATAAATTCAACATACCATGTGGACTAACACCAATAACACGTGCCTCAACTTGTTCGCCTAAACGTGGCTCTGCATCACGTTCTGTAGGATGAATAAAGCCGATATGGAAATCATCTGTCAAAACAAATGTACCAACCATTTTCAAACGATAAACCGTAGCTGTCGTATTTTGATTCTTCCAATCGTCTTGTTGAGAAGGAATACGTGAAATAGAACGGAAAATATCCTCATCAGCTAGTTCTCCCCAAATACGATCTTTCAAATCAATTCTCAAAGAGATCATCAAGCGATCTCCTTTTTTAGGCCATAGACTCTTCAATTCAGGCATGTTGTCTAAAGAAACAACAATATCCTTGTCTTCTAAACCAATATCAACGAATACACCTAAATCACGTCTCACATCCGTTACAACACCCCATCCGTAATGGCCAATTCTAACCTTAGGGATTTGAGTCGTTATTTTTAATTGCTTATTCATATTTTCATAAACAAAACCTTTAACCATATCACCAATTGACAATTCAGATTCGACTTCTTTTTTATCTAGTCCATAAGTAATACCATTCTTTTGAACAAAGTATGATTTCTCATTTTGATCTGTTACCATCGCCGTTATGACAGTTCCTAATTCATTATTCATAGTCTTCTCCATCCTATCTCTATATCTCTTTTCATTTTATCATAGTTGAACTAGTTTATACCAAATAACCGATGAGAAAATACTAAGAAAACGCAAGATATAAACAAAAAAAGGAAAACATCGAAATGTTTTCCTTTTTGCTTTAATAATTAAATTGCTGTTGTTGCGCCACGGTAGATAATACCACGACGAGAATCAACTGTAATCACTTCACCATTTTCAACTAATGATGTAATGTTTTCAGCACCTACAACAACAGGAATACCTTGAGCGATTCCTACGACTGCTGCATGGCTTGTTAATCCACCTGCTTCAACAACAAGTGCGCTTGCTTTTTCAATAGCTGGCATATAGTCTTTGTCAGTTGATTTCACAACTAATACACAGTCTTCTGTAGCATTTTTAATTGCTTCTTCTGCTGAAGTTGCAACAACTGCTCTACCAACAACTGCTTCTTCGCCAATCCCTTGGCCATTTTGCAATTTCGAACCAATTAATTGGATCTTCATCAAGTTTGTTGTTCCACGTTCACCAACTGGTACACCAGCAGTAATGATGATTAGGTCGCCTTCTTTAGCGTAGCCATTGTTTTTAGCAACGATTGCTGCTAAGTCCATCATTTCATCTGTTGTAGATGGTTTTTTAGAAACATATGGGTAAACACCATAAGATAAAGCCAATTTACGTGCTTGGCTTTCTGAGAATGTTACCGCAACAATGTGTGCTTTAGGACGGTATTTAGAAATCATACGTGCTGTATGTCCTGATTCAGTCGCCGCAACGATTGTTTCGATGTTTAAGTTTTTAGCAGTGTGTCCTACTGATTGGCCGATTGCTTCAGCCATATCTGTTTTTGAGTAAGCTTTCAATGCAAAGGCATCTTGACCAACGCGAGCTTCTTCAGCACGAATTGCGATTGTTGCCATTGTTGTTACAGCTTCTACTGGGTAGTCCCCTGCAGCTGTTTCACCAGAAAGCATAACTGCATCTGTTCCATCGAAGATTGCGTTAGCAACGTCTCCAGCTTCCGCACGTGTTGGACGTGGGTTGCGTTGCATTGAGTCTAGCATTTGAGTTGCTGTAATAACTGGTTTGCCTAGACGGTTACATTTTTCAATCAACATTTTTTGTGCAATAGGAACTTCTTCTGTTGGGATTTCAACACCTAAGTCTCCACGTGCAACCATTAAACCATGAGAAACTTTCAAGATTTCGTCGATATTATCGATACCTTCTTGGTTTTCAATCTTAGGAATAATTTGAATGTTAGTTGCGTCATGTTTTTCTAAAATTTCAGAAATTGCAAGAACATCGCTTGCACGACGTACAAATGAAGCAGCAATATAGTCAACATCGTGTTCGATACCGAAGATAATGTCAGCCGCATCTTTATCAGTGATACCAGGTAGGTTTGTAGAAACACCAGGTACGTTAACACCTTTTTTATTTTTTAGGATTCCTGAGTTTTTAACAACTGTAACAATCTCACCATTTGCAGTATCAAGATCTGTTACTTCTAAGTCAACTAAACCGTCATCTAAAAGGATATGGTTTCCAACAACAACGTCATTGATTAAACCTTCATAAGAAATTGAGAATTTCTCTTTTGTTCCTTCAACTTCTGTCATTGAAATACGAACTGTTTCACCACTTACAAGTGATACAATACCATCTTTCATGTTATGAGTACGGATTTCTGGTCCTTTTGTATCTAAAAGAATAGCAACCATTTTCCCTGTAATTTTTGATGCTTCACGAATGTTTTTAATACGAGCTAAATGCTCATCGTGGTCACCATGTGAGAAGTTAAGGCGACATACGTTCATCCCCGCTTCAATTAATTGAACTAGTGTCTCAACCGATTCACTAGCTGGTCCGATCGTACATACAATCTTTGTTTTCTTCATGTATAAATCTCCTCTTCTGTATTTAATAAAATTAAGAAAATTAGAATGAAATTTCCTTATTGATTTGATATAACGAAAGGTACGGAACGTGACGCTTGGTTTCTAGTGTTTCAATAATATCATTGAATACAATCTCTGTACCTCGAATACCGACACAGATTCCACCTTTACCTTCCTCTAATAATTGTACCGCATTATAGCCGAACAAACTACCTAAAACTCGATCTCGAGCAGAAGGAGAGCCCCCTCTTTGAACGTGTCCTAAAACAGTTACACGTGTATGATAGTTTTTATGTTTTTCAAGTTCAGCAGCAAAAGCATTCCCGTTCATAACGCCTTCAGCCAAAAGAATAATCGTGTGTTTCTTACCACGACGTCTTCCTTCTTCGATTTCGTTAACAATTTCATCCATATTGAATTCGACTTCAGGGATAACGATACTTTCTGCACCACTACCGATACCAGTCCATAAAGCGATATCGCCTGCATTACGTCCCATTACTTCAATAATAAACGTGCGAACATGACTTGTTGCAGTATCTCTGATTTTATCAACAGAATCTAGAACAGTATTAATAGCAGTATCAAATCCTAGTGTGTAGTCTGTTCCAGCAATATCATTGTCAATCGTACCTGGGATTCCAATAGTTGGAAAACCTAATTTAGTTAAAGCAGCACCACCACGGTAAGACCCATCTCCGCCGATAACGATTAAGCCATCAATACCAAATTTTTTAAGTTGCTCAATACCTTTTTGTTGTCCTTCGATATTAGCAAACTCTGGATAACGTGCTGAATATAAAACAGTACCACCACGGCTGATAGTGTCCCCAACATCATCAACTGTTAACTGGCGAATATCTCCAGCAACCATACCAGCATAACCATAGTTAATACCGTATACTTCCAATCCATCATAAATCCCTTTTCTGACAACTGCTCTAATGGCAGCGTTCATTCCTGGTGCATCTCCACCACTTGTTAAAACTGCAATTCGTTTCAATTCATTCACCCCATCAAAAATTGAGAAAAACTTTTTTTAATATTCCCTTATTATCTTACCATTGTTTTCATTAAAAGTCTCACTTGTATTTGCTTTTCTTAAAAATCTTGTTATCGGTACCACTAAAGAAGTCAATATCCTTGTCTATTGTAATACCACACGGTCTTCACCCATAATTGTGACAAGTTTTCCAATAACATCCGACTCATCATCAATATTGTAAGATTCGTCTAACAAAATATTGCGACTATTAACCTTGTCTACAATAACCACTTGGCAATCACCTGGGTAATCCTTTAATAATTGTCTAATTTCTTGAAATTGTTGGTCGTAATAAATAGCATCAGATAACAGAATGAAGCAACGCTTCTTCTTTTTTGGCTGTTGAGCAATATAATGTGTCAACTCCTCCATATTCTGAACAATCAGAGACGATTGATTATCGGATCGTTTAGATTCATACTTTCCTCCAACAACAACAAGCGTGCCTTCTTTTAACAACCGAATAAAGCGAACATATTGCTCCGGAAACAAAGTGAGACTGAGTTGTCCGGTTGTGTCAGTCAGAGTAACGAAGGCCATTGGATCACCCTTTTTAGTTTTAATTCGTTTCACCTCACGAATTAATCCCATCGTTCGAACCGCCTTCCCTTCAGTCAACTCCGCTATATAAGCACGGTTATCGTCCTTATATAGAGAGGCGTAAGCCTCAATAGGATGCGGCATGAGCGAGTAACCCAAATATTGCTCTTCATATTGCGCTAGTTCCTCTTCTGTTTTTTCTTCCTTCTCAACATAGCGCGGTTCTAACACTTGGATTAAATCAATATTATTACCACTATAAGCAATACTTGACAGCATTCCCGGTAAAGAAGCTAGTAAGCTTGCTCTTGTATGACCAAAGGAATCAAAGACGCCACTATAAATGAGTGCCTCAATCAGATCGTCCTTTAACCACTTTTCAGGTAATCGTCTTAAAAACTGAATAAAATCTTGGTAGGGTCCGTGTTGCTGGCGCTCATAAATAATATGACTGATAAAATCCCTTCTCAAGCTCTTAATCGCACTTAGACCCATTCGAATGGTGTCGCCATCAACCGTGTAATGCCAATCACTTTTATTAATATCAGGATAAGTCAGCTTAATCGCGCGTTTAATAACGTCTAATAAGTAGCTATTCATCTTATCTGAATGTGGGTTTGCTGAATTTAATAATGCTGCAAAAAAAGCAGCCGGGTAGTGTGTTTTCATATAAGCCATTTGATAGGCTATGTAGGAATAAGCCACTGAATGCGAGCGGTTGAAGCCATAATTAGCAAAACGTTCAATGTAGTGGTAGATTTCCTCTGCAGTTTGATAAGGATAGCCTTTAGAGACTGCACCGTCTACAAAATGTTTCTTTTCTCTATCTAGAATCGCTTTTTCTTTTTTACCAATCGCTCGTCTTAAAATATCTGCTTCTCCCAGTGTGAAACCAGCCAAGGTAGAGGCAACTTGCATGACTTGTTCTTGATAAACCATAATGCCATATGTAACTTCTAAGATAGGTTCTAAATCTGGATGCAAATAATCAATCTTCTGCTGTCCTTTTTTTCGACTGATAAACGTATCGATCTGCTCCATTGGACCTGGACGATAGAGGGCATTAACAGCAACTAAATCTTCTAGGTTTTCTGGTCCTAATTTACGCAACACGTTTTTAATTCCTGCTGATTCAAACTGAAATACACCATTTGTGTCACTTCTTCTAAATAAAGCCATTGTTTCAGGATCATTGATGGGGATCGCAAAGATGTCTAAGGATGACCCATTAACTTCTTTCGCTAGCTGAATACTCTCGTCTAATATACTTAAGTTTTTCAAGCCTAAAAAATCCATCTTTAATAAACCGATTTCTTCTACATTCCCCATTGGGTATTGGGTTAGAGACAGATCATTTTCTCTGAGTTGCAAGGGAATAATATCAACCAGCGGGCGATCACTAATCACAACACCGGCAGCATGAGTCGAAAAATGTCTCGGTACGCCTTCAATTTTAACAGCTGTTTCAAACAACAGCTGGTTACGAGGGTCTTTTTCAACGAGTTGCTGCAATTTTCGAGATTGCTTATAAGCATCCTTTAATCGAATACCTAATTGACTAGGTATCGCATTCGACCACTCGCCTGCTTCTTTAGGAGTCAACCCAAACACTCTAGCTGTATCTCTAATTGACATTTTAGCAGCCAATGTTCCAAAGGTAATAATTTGAGCAACATGGTCACTGCCGTATTTTTTCTTTACATAACGCAATACATCGTCACGACGGTTATCAGGAAAATCTAAATCAATATCAGGCATATTGTAGCGTTCTCTGTTTAAAAAACGCTCAAACAATAAATTAAAGGCAATCGGATCAACATGGGTAATGCTGAGTACATAAGCAACGAGAGAGCCCGCTGCTGATCCACGACCAGCGCCAGGTAAAATATTGACTTGTCTTGCATAGGCCATCACATCCCATACAATTAAAAAATAATCATCAAAGCCCATTTCATGAATGACTTCTAACTCATAAAGGAGTCGCTCTTGGTAACGACTGTCTGGCTCGGCTACCCGTGCTTCTAATCCTTCCATGCAGAGTCGTTTCAGATAATCAGAACTTGATACACCTTTTGGGACCGGATACTTAGGTAATAAGGATTGATTTAGTGGGATTTGGATATTAATCTTACTGGCAATTCGTTCCGTTTCATCTGCCGCTTCTTTTAAATCCATGTTTAAAAAGCGGTGATAAGCCTCTTCAGCCGTTGTCAAATAACGTTCTCCGCTCATCTCTACCGATTGGGTATCGATTTGTTCATTATTCGAAATGGCTTGTAAGACTTGACAGCTAAACTGGTCATCTGGATTCAAATAGGAGACTTCATTTAAGGCGACGAGTGGAACAGTCATTTCTTGACTCAATTGTTGAAGCGGTCGAATCAGTCGGGTCATTTGTCTGTATGCGTGAACCCCTAAATAAAAGTCCCCTTCTGTTACTAAATTCTTCCAAAAAAGACTAACCGATTTGGCCTGTTGGATATTGCCATCAGCTAACAGCGCTGCAACTTCGCTCTTATCTCCTGCAGTTATAGCGATTAAATGATTTAACCCTTTTTCTATTTCATTTTGAAGCAATTGGTCATCTTCTTGACTACGAAGGGTGGATAATTGCATCAACCGTTGATAGCCTTTGTAGTCCTTAGCCAGCAAGACCATCGGAAAACGTCTCTCTGTCATGACAAAGCCTTTGACATCTAATTGAATGCCAATGATAGGCTGGATACCAGCTTTTTCACATAATTTGTAAAAGTCAACTTGACCATACAAAACATTATGATCAGTTAAAGCTAGCGCTTTGTAGCCCCGTTCTTTAGCAGCATAAACAAGGTCAGAAAGCCTCGTTGTACTTTGGAGCAATGTATATGAACTGATTACTTGAAGTTGTACGAATGTCATCGTAACCCTCCTTCCTCTTCTTGTATTATATCGTATTTCCTAGCTTTGATGTAGGTAAAAAGCAGCATCATCTTGTCACTTTCATCGGATAAAAACTTGTCATCTTTAAAATAAGTGCTAAAATAAGAAACGAGAGAAGGTGCAAAAAGATGAAATTTGTTGTGTGTTTATTTTGGGGATTTATTTTAGGGCAAGTTGCTTTCTATATTGGCGGCGCTTTGGAAACAAATTCTTATAACTTTGTTCACGCATCTGTTATGGGAATTGCTGTTGCTGTCATCGTATTCCTATTAACAAGCGCTTTTCCGAAAACGGCAGAGTCTAAAAAAGCATAATGATTAACCATTAAAATCCCCCTTCAGATAATCTAGAGGGGGATTTTTGCTGTTATTATTTAACAAACATGGCATCGCCAAAACTAAAGAAACGGTAACGTTCTTTAACGGCATGCGCATAGGCATTCAGAACAGTCTCTCTGCCAGCAAATGCACTGACTAGCATAACGAGTGTTGATTTTGGTAAATGGAAATTTGTAATAAAAGCATCTACAACCTTAAATTGATAGCCAGGCGCGATAAAAATACTCGTCCAATCACTATCTGCCTTAATCTCACCGTTAAATTTTGTACCGACCGTTTCAAGTGTCCGAATAGATGTTGTTCCGACAGCAATAATTCGACCACCCTTTGCTTTAACTTCATTTAATAAATCTGCGGTTTCTTGAGGCAATGAATAAAATTCTGAATGCATTTCATGCTCACTCAAATCATCAGCAGAAACAGGTCTAAAGGTACCTAAACCAACATGCAAGGTTAAGTACGCAACTTTAACGCCTTTTGCTTCAATTTTAGCTAATAGCTCTTGAGTAAAATGCAAACCTGCTGTTGGAGCTGCTGCTGAGCCATTCTCTTTGGCATAAACAGTTTGGTAACGATCCGGATCATCTAAACGTTCTTTAATATATGGTGGTAAAGGCATTTCTCCTAAACTCTCCAATACTTCTAAGAAGATTCCTTCATAGCTAAATTCAATGATGCGTCCACCGTGGTCTTTTTCACCCACAACTTCAGCAGTTAACATCCCATCACCAAATGAAATCTTTGTTCCAATCTTAGCCTTTTTGGCTGGTTTAACGAGCGTTTCCCACCGATCTCCCTCTTCATTGTTTAATAACAATACTTCTAAGTGCCCTCCTGTATCAGGTTTCACACCATGTAAACGAGCTGGTAAAACACGAGTATTATTTAAAACGAGAACATCGCCTACTTCAAATTCATCAATCACATCATAGAAGTGCTTATCTTCTAGTTGGTTAGCTGAAGAATCCAGCTTCAATAAACGAGATGCTGTTCTATTCTCTAGAGGTGTTTGAGCAATCAGTTCCTCAGGTAGATAAAAATCAAAATCACTTGTTTTCAATATTATTCCTCTATTCTTTTCTAGCTGTCTTTATTTATCATAAGTGTAGCCTAAATGATCATAGGCTGCCGCAGTGACCATTCTACCACGTTGTGTCCGTTGCAAGAAACCAATTTGCAAGAGATAGGGTTCATACATATCCTCAATGGTTTCTCTGTCCTCACCAATAGTAGCCGCAATTGAAGCTAAACCAACCGGCCCGCCACCATAAAAATCAATCATAGTGGTTAAAATCCTGCGGTCGGTTGCATCCAGTCCTTCTTTATCCACTCTTAGCAAGGTTAATCCTTTTTCTGCAACCTTAGCTGTAATCATACCATCCTCATAAACTTGAGAAAAATCGCGAACCCGCTTTAAGAGACGATTAGCGATACGTGGTGTTCCTCTTGAGCGTCTGGCAATTTCAATCGCGCCATCTTCTTCAATCTCCGTTTTTAAGACGCTTGAAGAACGAATAATAATCTCTTTTAAATCACTATGATTATAATAATCCATTCTCAAAACAATTCCAAAACGTGCCCGCAACGGCGCCGACAAACTACCAGCCTTGGTTGTCGCACCAATTAAGGTGAAAGGAGGTAAGGTAAAATGAACAGGTCTAGCAGTCGCATCTTGACCAATAATAATATCGACAAAGTAATCTTCCATAGCCGAATACAGGATTTCTTCAACAATCCTCGGCAAACGATGGATTTCATCAATAAATAAGACATCTCCTGGATTTAATTCGTTTAACAACACCATTAAGTCACCAGGTTTTTCAATGGCAGGTCCACTTGTTGTATGCATATGAACACCCATTTCATTAGCGATGACACCAGCTAATGTTGTTTTACCTAGCCCAGGCGGTCCATAAAGTAACACATGGTCTAACGCTTCGTTACGATGCTTGGCTGCTTGGATATAAATATTGACTTCATCAACTACTTTTTTCTGACCGATATATTGACTAATTTGTTGCGGTCTAAGTGATTCTTCTACCGCTTCTTCGTTCCAGTCTTCAATATCGGCAGATAACATGCGTTCATCTGTCATTAGCCGCCTGCCCCCTTTCTAGTTCTTCAATAATAGTTTAAAGGCCATACGAAGTAATTCTTCCGTATCTTTCGCATCCGCCTCTTCCAGTTTTGGTTTAATTTTATTAACTTCTCGAGCTGAATAACCCAAACCAACTAAGGCTTCCATAGCTTCGGAAAGGTGTTGCTTATTGAGCGTTGTTTCTTCAACCGGTATAATCGGCAGTTGACCAACTTCAACTAAAACATCGTCTAACTTCCCTTTTAAATCAAGAATAATTTGTGATGCCGTCTTCTTACCCACACCTGGAAACCTGGTTAGATAAGTGACATGCTCTGTTTCAATGGCTTGAACTAAGCCCGTATGATCTTCACTTGCTAGAATTGACAAACCACTTTTCGGACCAATCCCTGACACACTAATCAACTTTAGATATAATTGCTTTTCATATTCTTCTTTAAAACCATATAAGGTTATCGCATCTTCCCTAACGGCTTGGTGGATATATACCATCACTTCTTGGTCTAAGAGCGACGTAAAGCGGAAAGGATTCGCAACTTGAATTTGGTAGCCAATTCCTTGAACGTCAAGGACAATATAGAGCGGTTTGACGCTAACTAATGTCCCACACATATATTCATACATCCTGTTTAACATCCCTTCTGGATTAAATTCCTGACTATCATCTTACCATAATAGGCGTAATAAGGCAGTTTAAAACAGAAAAAAGATGAGATTTACTCATCTCATCTCTTGCTGATTATTTTGATTCAAACAATGATAGGTAATCGCTGTATCCTTCTTTTTCTAAATCAGGTACAGCTACGAAACGCATCGCTGCTGAATTGATACAATAGCGCAAGCCACCCATCTCGGCTGGTCCATCTTCGAAAACATGGCCAAGGTGAGAATCAGCTTCTTTACTTCTCACTTCTGTACGAACGCGAGATAGTTTTGTATCTTCTTTTTCTTCCAATTTAGCAATTGGTTTTGAAAATGATGGCCAGCCACAGCCTGCATCATATTTATCTAATGAACTGAACAATGGTTCGCCACTCACCACGTCAACATAAATACCTTCTTGATAAAAATCATCGTATTCACCTGTAAACGGACGCTCTGTTGCTTCGTTTTGGGTTACTTCAAATTGAAGAGGCGTCAAACGATTGCGTAGTTCTTCTTTTGATTCTTTCATCCTAATCATCCTTTATCTTAAAATCTGTTTCTATTTTACCTTATTAAAGGCAGAAACCATAATTTTTTGTTTCAGTGCGGATCTTGAATACGTTTAAACATTTTCTCCATGTCGTTATTGGTAAAATGAATGAGTACAGGTCGACCATGCGGACAATTATAAGGGTTATTTGTCTTAGACAAATCAGCTAATAGGATCCTTGCTTCATGGTCATTGAGATGGTGATTAGCTTTGATGGATCGTTTACAACTCATCATAATCGCCGTTGCTTCTCTTAGTTTTTTAACTGATAGATGACCATCTTCCAAAACCATACTGATAATATCATCCAAAATGGCTTCCTCTTGCCCGGCCTTAAACCAAGTTGGATGACGGTCTAGTAAGAAGGTCTGTTTTCCAAACGGCTCAAGAAAAATACCCATGTCTTCGAGTTTTTCTTGATTTTCTTTGACTCTTAAATAGTCATCCAAAGCTAAGTCAATGGTAATCGGAACTAACAAGCTTTGTAAGTCACGTGATACCTTTGCGATTTCTTCTTTATAGTATTCGTATTTGATTCGTTCTTGAGCAGCATGCTGATCAACGATATACAATCCTGTTTCATTCTGGGCAAAAAGATAGGTGCCATGCATTTGCCCAAAGTAATACAACTCCGGAAAATGGCGAACAGGCTCTTCATTCAAGGTTCGCTCAGCTGTCTTTAAACTTTTTTCGTTATGATTTTCATGAACAAAAGTCGGCTCAAATTTTGGCTGATTTTCCCTTTTTGGCTCTATCCAATCTATCGACTCATTTTCTGTATGGTCAATGGCTTGATTAGCCTCTTCGACTGTAAAATCTTCCTGAACAACTTCTTCATCTTTATAATCGGTCTGTTTCAAAACAGATTGAAAAGCTGCTTCCGTCGGCTCAATCGGATTTTCAAAACGAATATGAGTCTGTTCATGCTTAGCTTCCACTTCAATCGGTTGTCGTTTAAAATCAACATTTTCAAATCCACTTGGAATAAAGGTTTTATCTTTTAACCCTTCTTGGATAGCAGAGATAATTAATGCCACCAATTCTTTTTCTTTACTGATACGCACCTCTTTTTTAGAGGGGTGAACATTCACATCTAATAACAGTGGATCAGTCTCAATATTAATAACTGCAATTGGAAACCGCCCTACCATCAGTCGTGAGCCAAAGCCATCAACAATGGCATTCTGTAGTAGAAAATTACGGATATAACGGCCATTTAAAATTATCGTTAAATAATTTCGACTCGCTCGTGTTATTTCTGGCATAGTCACCAAACCAGAAACACGAAAATCTAGCTGTTCAGCCTGAACTTCAATCATTTTACGGGCTACCTTCGTTCCATAAACACCGGCAATTGCTTGCTTGAGGTCACCGTTACCACTTGTTCTCAGTAGTTGGTTGTTATCATGGTAAAGTCGAAAGGCAATTTCTGGATGGCTTAGCGATATGCGGTTAATAATATCGGTAATATTAGACAATTCGGTTTGAAGGCTGCGGATATATTTTAGGCGTGCCGGTGTATTAAAAAACAGACTCTCTACCGTAATAGCCGTTCCCTTTGGACTCCCAAAGGTCTTATTTTCAATTATTTTACCGCCTTCAATTTTAAGCAGTTTACCAGGTAAATGCTCTGTCGCCGTTTCTACTGTCACTTTGGAAACAGAGGCGATACTTGGTAGTGCCTCACCCCTAAACCCTAATGTGTGGATACGGAAGAGATCTTCTCTTGAATAGATTTTACTGGTCGCATGACGTTCAAAGGCTAATGCTACTTCATCAGGATGAATGCCTTGGCCATTGTCGCTCACCTTAATCTTTTTTAAACCAGCTTCTTCTACCCAAATATCAATTTGGCTGCTCTTAGCATCAATGGCGTTCTCAACCAACTCTTTTACAACAGAAGAAGGTCGCTCGATGACTTCTCCTGCTGCAATCTGGTTCGTTAATTGTTCAGGTAATTCTCTGATTGTTGCCATGGCAGTTCACCTCATTTTTTATCCAGCATTTTTTTCCATTGATTGACTTGATACATGATATCCATCGGTGTCATGTTTTCTAATCTTAACTCTGACATTTCTTTCATAACTTGCTTTTCATTAATGTTTTCTTCAAGTTCTCCAAACAAAGACAACTGACTAATGCCTTCTTCAACAACGCTTCCTGTCAGATTTGCTTCAGTTTCTAAGCGATGCAAGATTTCTCCAGCTTCTGTTATTAACGACTCTGGCATACCTGCTAGTTTAGCAACATGAAGGCCGTAACTCTTATCTGCAGGGCCATTCATAATTTTATGAAGAAAGACAAGTTCGCCATCTTGTTCGATGGCCCCGACATGAACATTACGAAGACCAGCTAACTCTTCTTCTAAGGCCGTCAACTCATGATAATGAGTTGAAAACAAAACTTTCCCCTTATCATGACGGTGCAAGTGCTTCAGGATTGCTTCCGCCAAAGCCATCCCATCATAAGTAGCTGTTCCACGACCAATTTCATCAAATAAAATTAAACTGCGTTCTGTCGCAAATTGGAGGGCTTGGTTTGTTTCAACCATCTCCACCATAAAGGTACTTTGACCTGAATACAGATCATCAGCTGCACCAATACGGGTGAATATTTGGTCAAAAACGGGTAATTCTGCTGTCTCAGCAGGAACATAACAACCCATTTGAGCCATAATCACAATTAACGCGAGTTGACGCATATAAGTACTTTTACCAGACATGTTAGGTCCTGTTACGAGCAGAATATTGTTATCATTTGTCATTTCCAGGTTATTAGAGACGTATTGGTCTTTTCCTAAAACTTCCTCGACGACTGGATGACGGCCTTCTGTAATGTGAATATGTTTAGATGTCGCTGAAAGAATCGGTTTATTGTAGTGATAACGTTCGCTAATTTCGGCAAAGCTTTGTAAGACATCTAGTTCTGAAATTTGCTTAGCTAATTGTTGCAGGTCTTCGCTATAGTGTTTTACCTTTTCTCGAATAGCAATAAATAACTCATATTCAAGCGTAGCCGATTTTTCTTCTGCCTCTAAAATAATGCGTTCTTTTTCCTTTAGCTCTGGTGTAATGAATCGTTCAGCGTTGGTAAGGGTCTGCTTACGGTCATATAAGCCTTCTGGTAGATTTAGGACATTGGCTTTTGATACTTCAATGTAGTAACCAAATACCCGGTTATAACCGATTTTTAAGGTTTTAATACCAGTGCGTTCTCTTTCTTGTTGTTGAAGCGCTGCAATCCATTTTTTTCCATTAGCCATAGCATCACGGTAGTAATCAAGTTGATCATTATAGCCATCTTTAATAACATTGCCTTCTGTAATTAAAAGAGGAGAATCTTCCATAATTGCCTGATCAATCAAGTCTCTTAATTCTGGCATTTCTGCAATTTTACTTAAGGTAGACTGCCAGATTGCTTCATCAACCTGAACAAGCAGTTGTTTGATTTTCGGTAGTTGATCTAAAGATGTTTTAAGTTGAATTAAATCTCTACCATTGACATTCCCAAAGGATACCTTAGCCACTAAGCGTTCTAGATCATAAACCGATGACAAGGCATCATTAATATCCATTCGCTCAAAATAATGGTCAAGTAAGCTAGCAACCTTTTCTTGCCTGCTTTCGATTTCTGTTTTGTTGATCAATGGTTTTTCTAGCCATTGTTTCAATCGTCTGCCACCCATAGCTGTTTTGGTTTGATCCATCAGCCAAAGCAAACTTCCTGCTTTTTGCTGGTCACGAATAGATAAGGTTAATTCTAAGTTTCGTCTAGCATAGGCATCCATTTTCAAATATTGATCAGCTTGATAACGGACAGCAGTTTGGATGTGCGTTAAACTTCTTTTTTGGGTAACTGCAAGATAATCTAACAAGAGATTAACAACACTTTGACAAGCTACTTCCGTTAAATCCTCTAATAAATGAGCATAATTATCGGACTGGTCTACTTTCTTATGAGACGAAATTAAGACACCCAAGCGTTGTTTCAAAACTGGCGCGATTGCAGAACCCTTGCCTTCTACAATGATGACCTCTTTAGATTGCAAAGCTTGAATTTCGTTTAAGACTGCATCTTGATTGTCTAATAAAGTCACTCGTAATTCACCCGTCGTAATATCAGCGTAGGCTAAGGCATAGCTTGAAGACCGTTCTTCAATAGCAACTAAAAAATTATTGCTACTGCCACCTTTTTCATCCATATAGGTTCCTGGCGTCAAGACTTGGACAACCTCACGTCTAACCATGCCTTTAGTTGCTTTAGGATCCTCCATCTGCTCGCAAATAGCGACTTTATAACCATTATGAATTAAGGTTCGAATATATTCAGTCGCTGAGTGATAGGGAACTCCGCACATTGGAATAGGATCATCTGCATTTTTATTCCGGCTAGTTAAGGTAATTTCTAGAATTTTCGCTGCTTTAATCGCATCGTCATGAAATAACTCATAAAAATCCCCCAAGCGATAAAATAAAAAAGCATCTGGATACTGTTCTTTAATTTTAAAATACTGTTCCATCATTGGCGTTTGTTTTGTTTTTTGTGACATTTTTCCACCTCAATAACATTCTCTTGCTAGTTGGTATCTGTGCTACTATTAGCAGCTGCTTCGATTTTACTAAACAAGAGTTGAACAACTTCGTTAGCCTCCCATAAGGAATCTTTGTAAGCTTTTACGGTAATGTTCTCGTCTAATTCTTTATTTAATCGATCAAGCTCCTTCAATGTCGCTTGATAGGCCTCTGGTTTTTCGTAATATTCGAAATTAACCAAGTCTCGTTGCTTATCTTTAATAGTCTCAACAAGTTCATCTAACCAATCATTCTCTTGAACTTCTTTTTCCATTTGCTGATAACGAATAATTTCTTCTTTTTTTTGAAGAAGTGCAATCAATTTATCCAATTCTTCATCAACTTGTTTCTCAATTTCTGGTCGTTTTTCCATTAGTTAATCACTCCCAAATGGTCGATCATCGTTAATTACAATATTCTCAATCCGAATGGCTTGGCCATTTGAAGAATCAATCTCAAGAAAACAACCACTCAATAATTTACGGCCTTGCTCTGGAATTTCATGGCGAACTGGCAATTGACTTAAGAACTTCTCAATAATAATGTCACGTTCAACACCTAAAATACTGTCATAGGCACCTGTCATTCCAACATCCGTTAAATAAGCCGTTCCTTTTGGTAAAATACGTGCATCGTTCGTTTGAACATGGGTATGCGTCCCCACTACAGCAGACACACGACCGTCTAAATACCAGCCCATCGCTTGTTTTTCACTGGTTGTTTCCGCATGAAAATCAACAAAAATACAAGAGGTTTCTTTGCTGACTTCATCTAAAATAGCGTCCATTTTCCGAAAAGGATCATCTAAACTATTCATTAGTGCACGCCCTTGCATATTTATAACAGCGATTTTCTCTTGATTGATATTAATGACTTTGTAACCAATACCGGGCGTTCCTTCAGGGAAATTAGCTGGACGAATCATTTTTACTTTCTCATTATCAATAAAATTGAAGATATCTCTGTTATCCCAAGTGTGATTCCCCATAGTAACCAAATCTACACCTGCTTGCAAAAATTCCTTATAGATTTTTTCTGTAATTCCACGACCTGATGCCGCATTTTCCCCGTTAACAATCGTCAATTGAGGGCGATATTTCCGCTTCAACATTGGTAAACTTTCCAATAGCATGTTTCGTCCAATAGACCCTACAACATCTCCAATAAATAGTACTTTCATGATTTAAATTTCCTCATCTCTACATTTCTCTTATGCTTTATCTTAACAATAATTTGTTTTTTTGCATAGAAGTAAACACCCAATAAAAAAAGCCAGGACAGTTGTCCTAGCTTTCGGATTATTATTTTGCATATTCTATTGCTCTGGTTTCGCGTATAACCGTAACCTTGATGTGTCCCGGATATTCTAGCTCTTCTTCGATTTTTGTTTTAATATCGCGTGCTAATAAGATTGCATGAGAATCATCAACATTCTCAGGGCTAACCATAATTCTTATTTCTCGTCCTGCTTGGATTGCAAAACTACTTGAAACTCCGTCAAATTCATTTGCAATTCCTTCTAATCTTTCCAGCCTGCGAATATAATTTTCAAGTGATTCACTTCTTGCTCCAGGTCGGGCAGCTGACAGCGCATCTGCTGCTGCAACTAAAATAGAAATAATATTAGTTGGTTCAACATCTCCATGGTGAGAGGCAATCGCATTCACAACAATGGCATTTTCTTTGTAGCGTTGGGCAATTTCTGCACCAATCTCAACGTGTGATCCTTCAATTTCATGATCAAGCGCTTTACCAATATCATGAAGCAAGCCTGCTCGCTTAGCCATCGTAATGTCTTCGCCTAATTCACCAGCCATTACACCAGCTAATTTTGCAACTTCAATACTATGATTTAAAACATTTTGTCCGTAGCTTGTACGGAAATACATTCTTCCAAGAATCTTAATTAGGTCAGGATGTAATGAGTGAATACCAACTTCAAAGGTTGCTTGTTCACCGATTTCTCTAATGCGTTCATCCATCTCTTTGCGGGCGCGATCAACAGCTTCTTCAATTCTAGCCGGATGAATCCGTCCATCTTGAATTAAACGTTCCAATGCAATCTTAGCAGTTTCACGACGAATTGGATCAAATCCACTTAGAACGACTGCTTCAGGTGTATCATCAATAATCAAATCAATCCCTGTTAGTGTTTCTAAAGTACGAATATTACGTCCTTCTCGTCCGATAATTCTACCCTTCATATCATCGTTTGGAAGTGTCACAACTGTAACAGTTGCCTCAGACACAAGATCAGCTGAACTACGTTGAATCGCTTGTAAAATAATATTCTTAGCTTTACGTTCTGATTCATCTTTCGCACGTTGTTCTGACTCTTTAACTAAGACAGCTCGTTCATAAGTTAACTGCTCCTCAGTTTCCTTCATAATGATAGCTTTTGCATCTTCTCGTGACATGGTAGCGATTCTTTCTAGCTCTTGTTGTTGTTCTTCAATAATAGTCTGAATTCGATTTTCTTCAGAAGTTAATGTTTGATTTCTCTTTGCAAGATTTTCTTCCTTATTCTCAATCGTCTTTTCACGTTTGGATAAAGTATTCTCTTTTCGATCCAAATTCTCTTCCTTTTGAATCATGCGATTTTCTTGTTTGAGTACGTCATTTCTTCTTTCTCGAAGTTCTTCTTCAATTGTTGAACGGTATTGATGGCTTTCTTCCTTCGCTTCCAACATGGCCTCTTTTTTCATGGTTTCAGCATCTTTTGCTGCTTCTTCCAAAATTGAGGTTGCTGTATTCCTTGCACCGGCAAGCTCTTTTTCATGATTCGATTTCCGATAAAAGTATCCGATAACGACACCAATAATTAAAGCTATGATAGCGAAGGCAATTTCAATCAATTCCATAAATTCACCTCCGTATCTATTTAGTTGGTCGTTAAAAAATTTTTAAAAATATTTTCTAATGTCTGCACAAGTATCTTACTTATACATATACCAATTTTAAACTTTGTTTGGCATACTGTCAATCAGATTATAGATAGATTAGAAAAATAGACTCTGTTGTGAAATCGATTCACAACAGAGTCTGTCAACATTCTTATTCTTCGTCTAACAATTCAACTGGACCAGTTACGGGCTCTTCCTCTACGACTGGATCACCAATACCGAATTCAGCACGAACTTTACGCTCGATTTCTTCACGGATTTCTGGATTTTCAACTAGGTAAGCTTTGGCATTTTCTCTACCTTGACCAATTCGGGTATCCTTATATGAATACCAAGATCCGCTCTTATTAATAATATCCTTGTCTGAAGCCATATCAACTATTTCTCCAATAATCGAAATACCTTCCCCGTACATAATATCAACTTCTGCAACTTTAAACGGTGGTGCTACTTTATTTTTAACAACTTTGATTTTAGTACGGTTACCAATCACATCTACGCCGTTTTTAATTTGTTCTGCACGACGAACTTCTAAACGAACGGTTGAATAGAATTTCAAAGCACGTCCACCCGGAGTTGTTTCTGGGTTACCAAACATAATTCCAATTTTCTCACGAATTTGATTGATGAAAATTGCAATAGTTTTTGTTTTGTTAATTGAGCCAGATAGTTTACGCAATGCTTGAGACATCAAACGCGCTTGAAGACCCATATGAGAATCTCCCATTTCACCTTCAATTTCAGCACGTGGTACTAAAGCCGCTACCGAGTCAATCACGACAATATCAATCGCTCCAGATGAAATCAATGCATCTGCGATTTCGAGTGCTTGTTCTCCTGTATCTGGTTGAGAAAGTAATAATTCATCCACATTTACACCAATAGCACGAGCGTACTTTGGATCAAGCGCATGCTCAGCATCAATAAAGGCTGCTACGCCGCCCTTTTTCTGTGCTTCTGCAATTGCATGTAAAGAAACGGTTGTTTTACCAGAAGATTCTGGTCCGTAAATTTCAATAATTCTTCCGCGTGGGTAGCCACCAACACCAAGTGCAATATCTACAGCTAATGATCCACTCGGTACAGTCGATACTTCTGTATCGACCTTGTCCCCCATTTTCATAACAGAACCTTTTCCGTAAGTACGTTCAATTTTCTTTAACGCTTCATCGAGCGCTTTTTGTCTATTTTCATTATTTGTTGACATGATTTAACCTCCATAAGAGTATTCAGTGTTTCTTCTTTTCCGCATTCTTATCTTATCCTTTTCCAAACAAAAAAGCAAGCAAAAAGTGAACAAACGTTCGCTAGTTTTATTCTGCTACTAACCGACGAATTAAATCCAACCCTTGCATCACAGCATGTTGACGATTACCATTTCGGTCCTTCATAAAACGATATTGTTTTGCAAATGGCTCTTTTCCTGCTTGGCTAATGCCAATCCAGACCGTTCCAGCAGGTTGATTTTCCAAATCATCTGGACCAGCAACACCCGTAAATGAAATAGCTATATCTGTTTGAAAGAATTGACGACAAGCTTCCGACATAGCAATGGCACATGCTTCACTTACCGTACCCTGTTCATCGAGCAATTGCTGGGAAATACCTAAACCATTCCGTTTAATGGCTTCATCATAAGCAACCATGCCACCCTTGAAGAATTGACTGCTTTTAGGAATAGAGACGAGAGTCGATTGAAACAAGCCGCCCGTCAAACTTTCTGCAGCGCTAATGGTCATCCCTTTACTCGTTAACAACTGACCGACAACATTAGCTAAGCTGTTCTGTTCACCTTCCCCGTAGTAATAGTCACCCACACTGACCAATACGTCTTTCACCATTTGTTCAAGCAATTGATTGCAATCATCGGCATCTTTCCCACTTGCAGTAATTCTGAGCGACACTTCATGACTACCTGCATAAGGCGCCAAAGTTGGATTGGTTTGTCCGTCAATTAAGGGAGCAAGACGACTTGCTAATGTTGACTCACCAATACCATAAAAGCGAAGTGTTTTTGATAGAATATAGTGTCTATCGCTATTGATTTCTGCCAGTAGAAACGGCATCAGCTCTGATTGAACCATTTCTTTCAATTCATTTGGTGGGCCGGGCAAAACAACGTAGGCTGTTTCTTCTTTTTTGATGTAACTTCCTAAAGCATGTCCGTTCATATTTTTAAAAGCGAGTCCATTCTTAAAGTAAACAGCTTGTTTTTCATTGTTAGCTGTCATCTCTCGACCCGTTTTTTCAAAATAATTCCGAATGTGAGCTAAGCCGTCTGAATCAAGCGCTAAAGGCTCATTTAAATAACTAGCAATTGTTTCTTTCGTTATATCATCTTGGGTTGGGCCTAAACCACCTGTAAAGATTAATAAGTCGCTCCTCTCTTCCGCAATTTTAATGACATCAATCAACTTCTGTCTGTTATCACCAACAACCGACTGATGATAAGCGTTAATACCGACAGCAGCTAGTTCTCTCGCAATAAAGGCTGCATTCGTATTAACAATCTGTCCTAATAATAACTCTGTTCCAACCGAAATAATTTCTGCAATCATCCTATCGCTCCCTCACTATTAATATCCGCAAAAAAGATCGTTTTCCATTAAAAAAACAGCAGAATTCACTATTTTTTAACTATAGCGTCTATTTCTGCTGTTTTCTTCTTATTTGATTATTATTGATTAAAGGAATCTTTAAAAACGTGCTTATTCTTAATAAAATAATCTGCTCCCGAATAAATAGTAAACATTAAGCAGATATAAAGTAAGACTGTTCCAATTGGGAACCCAGTCATCGCTAGCGGAAAATCATCTAAAAACAACATGATAATAGCCAACATTTGCGTCACCGTTTTAATTTTACCTGGCCAAGCAGCAGCCATAACCTCGCCGTCTTTTACCAATAGAAGACGTAGACCCGTTACCGCTAATTCTCGGCATAAAATGATACTAACTACCCAAGCAGGTGCTAGTCCTTTTTCAACTAAAACGATAAAAGCTGCTGCAACGAGCATCTTATCTGCCAAAGGATCAGCAAATTTTCCAAAGTTCGTTACTAACCCATCTCTTCTGGCAATATAACCATCCAGCCAGTCTGTAAAACTTGCAACTGCAAAAATAATAGTCCCAACTAATTGGGCAAGAGGGACAGATGAGCCCCATAATTCAATATTACCCCATTCTAAAGGTAAGGATAACAATAGTAAAAAGATTGGAATCATAAAGATTCTAACCACAGTAAGTTTATTTGGTAAGTTCACGTTTTCTCTCCTAACTTTTGATTCAGACTACTCATTAAAGTTAATATACAGGGTTTGAGTCTGATTCGTTTGACTATCTTCCGGCTTTTCAATTTCTTGTCCATCAATTGATACCGTTGTTGATGGCAAATAGCCGATTCTAATCGCCATTTCTTTTGTTCCTTCTGCAACAGCTATCTCTTGGCTACTTCCTGCAGCAATTGTTCCTTCAAAAACAACAGCCTCATCTAAGGTGACCCTCACCCATGAACTGCCACTACTATCAATGGTTATTTGCGCCTGTGTGGGAAGCGTTAGCCCTTCAGCTTGATACTGCACACGGTCAGTAACCGTTTCGTCTCGATTAACAACTGTTTCATCATTATTATCTTCTTCGCTTGACTCAACCGCCGTTTCATCTTCATCGTTAGCTGGTTCACTACTTAAACTTTCGATAGACAGCGATTCACTTTGGTTAATAATACCTCCTGGCTCATCGGAACCATTTGAGTTATCACGCATAAAGAAGAAATAAAACCAAATCATCCCTAGTACCAAAATAAGTAACAGCACCATCAGGAACGTTGGTAAATTATTATGCGATGAACTGCTATAGGTAAAATCAGTCTCTTTAGAAGAGCGTTTTAAGTCAGCTCGTTTTGGTAAAGGAACTTCAGATGTCTCTTTTTGGTTTAAGTGGGTAGCGATGACATCAGTGTTTGTTTTTGGCAATTCTGTTTCATTAATCGTCATGCCTAAAACTTCAGCGTATTGCCTAATAAAGGCTTTTACAAAAAAATCGCCCGGTAATTCCTCTAATTTATTCTCTTCAATAGCGATTAAATAGTGTTTCTGAATTTTAGTCAGTTGTTGAACATCATCCAAAGTGTATCCTTTTGTGAGTCTTGCCTGCTTCAATTCTTCACCAATATGATTTCTCTCATCCATACATGCACCACCTTATCTCTACTCAATAGCTATTATAACATAATCGCTATTGATGATATCAAACAGACACTTGTCTTTTTAATTTTTTATTACTTTAACCAACCACCACTTACAGTGATGATCTGCCCAGTCATATAAGAACTATTTGGCTTGAGAATTTGTTCCACCCAGAAGCTAATCTCATCTGGTCGAGCTAAACGTCCAAGAGGAACGACATCAATTAACTCTGTTAATTCCTCATCACTGTAGTGCTGATTCATATGAGTATCAACTGCTCCTGGACTAACCGCATTAACCGTAATTCCCCATGAAGCCACTTCTTTGCTGTATGCTTTCACAAATGCATTTTGAGCGCCTTTTACAGTGCTGTAAAAAACTTCATTACTACTCCCCATTTCACCATAGACAGAACTAATAAATACAATTCGCCCTTCACTCGATTGATGAATTTTATTTTGGAAAGCTTGCGTAATCAAGATTGGTAATTTGACATGCATGGTCCATAATTGATCCATTTTATCTGCAGTCAATTCATCAAGCAAACCATACTCCGTTATACCGTGTGCAAATACAATAGCATTCAAAGAAAATAGTTGTTTTTTTAGTGCTGACACAGCATCCAGTGACTCTAGATTAGCTTGCACAAGAAAAAAATCTTGTTTCGGATACAAGGCAGTAAAACGCTCGACTAACTGAGCGACTTTATCTCGGTTTGAGTGGTAGTGAAGATACAAAGACCACCCATCTGCTGCCAGCTTCTCGGCAATACTACTCCCAATATCGCCAGACGCACCTGTTATTAAAGCTGATTTCATATTACTGCTCCTTTTTAGGGTGAATCACAAAAGATGAAATAAGTTGCTCTTTAATATACTTTTGTGCAAATTGCTTGATATCATTGAATTTAATTTCTTCAATTCGGTCCATACGCTCGAACATTTCAATCCCAGAGAAGTACAAGGAACCGTATTGGTTAGAAATATATTCCAACGAATTAAAAGCTTGCAACTGCTCACCAATAAATGCGCGCTTCAAGAGATTAAAGCTATCTTCGTTAAAGTCAGCATCATTCTCCCAGTTCAATAAAATCGCCTTTAAGCGCTCAATGATGAGTTCAGGTTGATCCGTATCCGTTTCAATTGACATGAAATTAAAACTACGGTCTGTATTAAATGAGTAGCCAAAACTATCGTCAATTAATCCTTCGTCATAAAGCGTATTGTAGTTTTGAGAACCGCGGCCGAACAATAATTCCATGAATAAGTTGCCTAATAGATAATAGGTATCGGCTTCGCTTCCCTCTGGAACAGCACGAATACCTTTAACGCCCATCGCTACTTTTGATCGCTTCACATCCATTTCGATGGCAGTATGTGATTGGATACTTTTTATTTTTTCAGCTGGTAAAAAGCGCATAATATGATCTTCTTTTGGAAACTCTTTTTTACTTTGGTTATCTTGAATCAATTGAATCACTGATTCAGGATCAAAATTACCGATTACAACAATATTCATATTTGATGGGTGATAAAAGGTCTCATAGCACTGTTGCAAAATTTCAGGTGTAATTTTTTGAATACTATCCACCGTCCCAGCAATATCAATAGATAGTGGGTGATTTGGATACAGATTCTTCAGCAAACCATAAAATAACCGCCAATCGGGCAAGTCATCATACATTTTAATTTCTTGCTCGATAATCCCTTTCTCTTTCTCAACACCCTCATATGTAAAACGCGGACTTTGAACAAAATCCAGTAATGTTTCAATATTTTCTTCCGCTTTACTTGTCGCTGAAAATAAGTAGCTAGTACGGGTAAACGAGGTAAATGCATTAGCAGATGATCCTAATTCTGCAAAATCTTCAAATGCATCGCGTTCTTCACCTTCGAATAATTTATGCTCCAAGAAATGAGCAACACCATCTGGAACAACGACTGCTTTATCTGAACCAATCGGCACAAAGTGATTATCAATCGAACCAAAATTAGTTGTCATAATCCCATACACTTTAGCGAATTGAGGCTTAGGAATCAAAATGACTTGTAAGCCATTATCTAACGTTTCATAATAAACTGTTTCATCTAAAAGAGGATAGTCTACTTTATGCATCTGCTTCCTCTCCTTTCAAAAAGAATACTGCTTCCAGTTTCATATTTTTGGCAACAGAAATAATATCGTCTTTCGTTACAGCCATTAAAGCTTCAATCCATTCTTCTTCAGCTATTTGGCGATTTAACAGAAGCTCACTCGTATAAATTTTAGCTAGAGCTTGACCTTGATTATCATCATTTTGTTTATAATGGTTAATTAGCATTTCTTTGGTTTGATTGATTAAGCTGTCACTGAAATCACCATTTTGCATATCTGCTAATTGTTCTAGAACAATGGTTTCAACCATCTCACGCTTAGCAAAATCAATCCCAGTACTAACGACTAACTTACCACGAAGGTTATCTAATGAACTGGATGCCGAATAGGCTAAACTTTCTTTTTCACGCACATTTTGGAACAATTTCGAGTGTGGAAAGCCACCAAATAAACCATTAAATACCATTGCAGCATAATGATTGGCTTGTCCAAAATAAATATTTGAAGAGAAACCAAATAACAACTTCCCTTGATTGACATCGGATGCCTCTTCTTGTTTATTAACATCATTCTTTCCATTATTTCTAATGAAAATAGAGGAATCAGAGACCTGACGATCTTCAAAGGGGTTAGTCTGTAAAATCGCGCTAATGCGGTCGTAATCAACATCACCAGATACAAAAATATCTGTTGTATCTTGCTGAATCATATTTAAGTATGTCTGATACAAAGTCTCTTCAGTTATCAGTTCTAAACTATCAGGTTTTCCAATTCCTAGATGAATCTGATCTGTCCCTTCAAATAACAACTGATTCAAACGGTATCGAGCGTAAGCAGATTTATTCTCTTCAAGAGATTCAAAATAGTTCTTTAGATTTAAACGCTCACGGTTGAAGGTTTCTGCGTGAAAGGTTTGATTCTGTACGTTAGGATTAAAAATAATCTCTCTCATAAAGTCAAATGCAGCTTCCAATAAGCTGTTATCACCGCCGATAAACTTATCATTTACTAATTTCAAACGTAGTGTCACAACATGTTGACTGCCATAGCGTTGGGAACTTGAGCTTAGACTAGCACCATACAACCAAGACATATGTTGATCCATCAATTTTTGGCTCGTATATGTTTTAGTATTCGTTACCATCATATTTTTTAAGAGTGTTCGAGCAGTTGCCTGGTCAGCTTGGTAAGCTGTTCTAAATTTGTATTCAATGATTATCGTTTTAAATTTTTTTGTTTGTTGAATATGGGCGTTTACGCCCTTTGCCAATGCTAATTCCACGTATTCACTTCCAATACTTATTAGTTTTCAAAATAGCCTAAAGTGTTTATACACATATAAAAACTATACTCTACTTGCCCTACTTTTACAAACTCAAAAAAACAAAAAAGGCTTGAGAAAACTCAAGCCCCGTAAGTCTTTATTTTGTTTTAATATATGTTGTCCCATTAGCAGCAGGACCTTTTGATTTACCTATGAATCCAACTAATACAATGACTGTTAAAACATATGGTAGGATACTTAAGTAGATACCAGGAATGTCTTGAATAATCGGAATATAATTTCCAATGACACTCAAGCTTTGAGCAAATCCAAAGAATAAGGCTGCTCCCATTACTGAAATAGGATTCCACTTACCGAAAATCATTGCTGCCATAGCAATAAACCCTTGCCCAGCAATAGTCGTTACTGAGAAGTTTAAAGTAATTGATTGAGCAACAACCGCTCCACCAATACCACCAAGCAAACCAGAAATCATTACCCCTGCATAACGCATCAGATAAACATTGATTCCCAACGTATCAGCTGCTTGAGGATGCTCCCCAACTGAACGTAAACGCAAACCAAATGTTGTTTTAAAAATAATGAAGTAAGCAAGAACTGCAGCTAAAATACCAACATAAGCCGCAATTGTAATATCAGTAAAGAAAATTCTTCCGATAACAGGAATATCTTTTAGAAACGGAATACTACGTTTACCAAAATTATAAACAACAAAATCAGTTTGTCCTTTTCCATCATAGAGTACTTTCGTTAAGAAAACAGCTAAAGAAGGTGCCAACATATTTAAAGCCGTTCCTGAAACGATATGGTCTGCTCTTAAATTAACAGTCGCTAAAGCATGGATAAGAGAGAAAACGACACCGATTAATCCACCTACTATGAGGCCAAACCACGGTGTTGCTGAGCCAAAGCTTTCGCCGAAACTTAGGTTAAAGACAATGGAAGAGAAAGCTCCCATAACCATGATTCCCTCAAGCCCAACGTTAACAATACCGCTTCGTTCAGAGAATGTTCCACCTAATGCTGTAAAGATAAGAGGTGCAGAATACATCAAGGTATTCGATACTACAATAGTCAGAAGTGTAATGATATCCATCTACGCCACCTCTTTCTTTTTAGTCTGTTTGGTTTTTGTAATCAATAGACGAATAATATAATTTGCACCAACAAAGAAGATGATTAAAGCAATAACAATATCAACGATTTCATTTGGTACACCAGCAATAAGTGGCATACTTGAACCACCTGTTTTCAATACACTAAACAAGAATGCTGAGAATAAAATACCAATTGGATTACTTGCTCCCAACAAGGCTACACCCATACCATCAAAACCTAGAGATGGCATCGCACCTTGTGTAAAGATATTTTGGAAGTTACCTAGCCCTTCCATAGCGCCACCTAAACCTGCTAATGCACCACTAAGAAGCATCGCTAGAATAATATTTTTCTTAGCGTTCATACCTGCATAGTCAGCAGCATCAGTATTTAACCCAACAGAGCGTAATTCAAACCCAACTGTTGTCTTGTTAATTAATACCCATACGACAAATACCATGATAAATGAGATAAAAATCCCACCATGAATCGTAGAATTATCTGTTAAGCTTGTTAAAAATGGAATACGTAGGCTTGCTGCTTCAGAAATACGAGCAGTCGAATCGCTGTTTTCTGTTAAGACATTACGAATCACATGATTAACGACATGTAACGCAATGTGGTTTAACATAATCGTGACAATAACTTCACTTGTATCAAAGAATGCACGAAGCACGCCGGCAATACCTGCCCAAATTGCGCCTCCCACCATTCCTGCTAAAACAGATAACGGCATTAATATAAAGCTTGGTAAATCTGGGAACAAGGTTGCTACCCAAATAGAAGATAACCAACCCACTAACACTTGACCTGCAACCCCGATATTAAAGAAACCAGCAATATTAGCTACTGAAAAACCAAGTGCAATAACAATTAAAGGTGCCATTTGACGAAGTGTTTGTCCCACATAAAAGGGAGTAAATAATGCGCCTCTTACCATAGCTGTATAGCCAGCTACTGGATCATAACCGTAAACCAACATGATAATCGCACCAATTAAAATCCCTAATACAATCGATAACAAAGGAACAGCGTATTGTTGCAAACGATCCATTTGTAATTTTTTATTCATGACTGTTACCTCCTTTGCTCTTTGCTGCTTGTAGTTCTTTTCTTGCTTGTTCCAAAGGAGTACCTGTCATTAATAAACCTAACTCTTGTTCTGAAGTCTCTGATTGCTTCACTTCAGCAACGATTTGCCCTTCATAGATAACGACAATGCGATCGGAAACATTTAGAATTTCATCTAGCTCAAAACTCATTAATAAAACTGCATTCCCTTGATCTCTATGTTCAATCAAGCGTTTATGAATAAATTCAATCGCCCCGACATCCAACCCTCGAGTTGGTTGAGCTGCAATTAATAATGATGGATCGCGATCAACCTCACGCGCAATAATAGCCTTTTGTTGGTTACCACCAGATAGAGAGCCTGCCGTTGATTTTTCACTTTGCGTACGCACATCAAATTCTTGAATTAAACGAACCGCATAGTTGTCCATTTCTTTTTCATTAAGGAAGAAGTTGTGACTGAAAGGTTCTTTATAGTAACTTTGTAGGGAGATATTCTCAGATAAAGTCATTGGTAAAATCAAGCCATGACGTTGACGGTCTTCTGGAATATGACCAACACCTGACTCGGTAATTTTACGTGGCGGTAAATTGGTAATATCTTTTCCATTCAATTTAATAGTTCCGCTCTCTACTTTCTTCAAACCTGTAATAGCTTGAATGAGCTCAGATTGTCCGTTGCCATCAATACCTGCAATACCAACTGTTTCACCAGCACGCAATGTCAAACTTAAGTTTTTAACGGCTTCAAGTCCGCGACTTTCTTTAACAACGATATTGTCAACTTCTAAGACAGTTTCTGTAGGATTTGATTCAGCTTTATTTGTTTTAAATAGAACTGAACGACCTACCATCATATCTGCCATTTCTTGTTTTGATGTTGCGGCCACGTCTACTGTATCAATACTCTTACCACGACGAATAACAGTTACTCGGTCGGCAACAGCCTTAATTTCATCTAGTTTATGAGTAATCAGGATGATTGACTTGCCCTCTTTAACTAAGCCCTTCATAATCAGCATTAATTCGTCAATCTCTTGAGGTGTTAATACAGCTGTTGGCTCATCAAAAATCAAAATGTCTGCGCCACGATATAATGTTTTAAGAATTTCAACACGTTGCTCCATCCCCACTGAAATATCTTCGATTTTAGCAGTTGGATCAACATGCAGGTGATATTTTTCTGACAAGCCTTTAATGGTCTTTTGAGCTTTTTTGCGATCTAAAATCCCAATACGACTTTCTTCATTACCTAAAATAATATTTTCCGTAACTGTAAAGTCCTTTACAAGCATGAAATGTTGGTGAACCATACCAATTCCCAATTTCCCTGCCACTGTAGGAGAACTAATCTCTACCTCTTTGCCATTTACTTTAATTGAACCGCTTGTTGGTTGTAATAATCCAGAAAGAATGTTCATCAAAGTAGATTTCCCTGCTCCGTTTTCACCTAGCAAGGCATGTATTTCGCCTTTTTTGACTTTCAAATGAATGTCATCATTAGCTTTAAACGTTCCAAAAGCCTTGGTTACACCAAGCATTTCTATGACATAGTTTTCTTCCGTCATGGCTCTTCCTCCTTTTCTCTACCCTAATATCAAATGTACTACTCCCATTATACGTTATGTCTATGACGTTTAATAATAATAAAAATCTAATAATTGCAGTAATCTGAATAGTAACGTATAAAAAGAGGGCTGGGACAAACGTCTCAGCCCCCTTGGGATTATCTAGTTATATGATTTGATTATCTTGCAGGTGTTTCACTTACTGTAATTTCACCACTGATAACTTTTTGTTCTGCTTCACGTACTGCAGTTAGAACGTCTTCAGTTAATACGCCGTCAGTCAAGCTAACACCGCCATCAACAAGTCCTAGAGTAATAACTTCGTTTGATGGGAAATCACCGTTCATTGTACGGTTAGCGATATCATGAGCAGCAACACCTACACCTTTAACAGTAGATGTCAATGTTAAATCACGAACTTCACCGTTAATTGTGATTTTTCCTTCTTCTTGTTGGTCACGGTCAACACCGACTACATAGATTTCACGAGTTGGATCAGCTTCTACAATATCACGAGCTTCTGAGAATACACCGTTACCAGCGTTACCAGCTGCTTGATAGATAATGTCTGCGCCATCTGAGTACATTGCGCTTGCAATTGATTTTGCACGAGCTGCATCATCAAATGAGTCAACGTATTGAACGTTTACTTCGATTGCTTCGTCAACATATTTAACACCTTCAACAAATCCAGCTTCGAAACGGTCGATAACGACACCTTCAATACCACCTACGAAACCTACTTTATTTGTTTTTGTTGTCATTGCAGCAGCAACACCAGCTAAGAATGCTGCTTCGTTATCTGCAAACAATACAGATGTTGTGTTTTCGCCTTCGATTGTATCATCGATAATAGCAAATTTTGTGTCTGGGTAAGTTTGAGAAACTTCTTGCATTGCTTCTTTCAATTTGTAGCCAACACCAAAGACTAAGTCAAAGTTGCTGTTAACTGCAGTTGTTAGGTTCGTGATAAATTCAGCATCGCTGTTAGATACGATGTGGTTGTAACCATCGATACCTTCTGATTTACCATTTTCTTCGCCCCATGCTTGTAGGCCTTCCCATGCGCTTTGGTTGAACGATTTATCGTCAACACCGCCAATATCTGTAACCATTACTGTAGTAAAATCATTAGCGCTTGCTTCGCTACCTACTTCACTACTTTGTTCTACTTCGCTGCTTGTGTCTGATCCACCATCATTGCCACATGCTGCTAGAAGTACTCCTGTACTTAAACCTAATGTCAGTAAGCTAAGAAATTTTTGCTTTCTCACTATAAACCCTCCATTTTGAGTAGAAACTACTCGTTTTTTTTGCAAGTACGTGCCTCGCTTAATGAAAGAATAGCATAGTTCTTTCGAATAGGAAATATGGTTATAACTTTTTTCATTTATTTTTCATTTTGAAATCGTTTCACCGCGATATAAAAGTGTTGAATTCTGTTATTTTGGGTCAGAATCCGAACTTTCATTTAACATTTCGAAAGTGACGTTCACTTTCCTAGGTTTACTACCGTCAGCTGGTCCAACATAGCCTCTTGCCTCCATATCATCAATAATCCGAGCAGCACGGTTATAACCTATACGGAATTTACGTTGTAGTTTCGAAATACTCGCAGCTTCTTCTTCAATGATAAATTCGAGTGCTTGTTCGAAGTACTCATCTTCCGGTTCTTCACTTGTAGAAGCAGTTGGTTCGAGTTGCATCATCTCTTCAACATAATTAGGCTCTTGTTGTTCCTTAACAAAAGTGACGACATTCTCTACTTCCCAATCAGAAATAAAGGCCCCTTGCACACGTCTAGGTTTATTCTCACCCATTGGTCGGAATAACATATCGCCTCGTCCTAATAATTTTTCTGCACCACTACCATCAATGATCGTACGTGAGTCAATCGAACTTGAAACAGCAAAGGCAATTCGAGAAGGCACATTTGCTTTAATGATACCGGTAATAACATCTACACTTGGTCGTTGAGTGGCAAGAATCATATGAATTCCTGCCGCACGCGCCATTTGAGCTAGACGTGTTATAGCATCTTCCACTTCATTGCTTGCTACCATCATTAAATCTGCTAACTCATCAACAATGACTACAATATAAGGAAGCGTAGGATTATTCTCCCCTTTTTCTACATTATAAGACATAATCAATTCGTTATAGCCATCGATATTACGCACACCCGTGCCTGCAAACAACTCATAACGTCTTTCCATTTCAGCAACAACCTTATGCAAAGCTTGAGCTGCCTTACGTGGGTTTGTAACAACTGGTGTTAACAGGTGTGGCACACCGTTATAGACATTTAACTCAACCTTTTTAGGGTCAATCATCATCATTTTAACTTCGTTAGGCTTCGCCTTCATTAAGATACTCGTAATAATGCCGTTAATGGCTACTGATTTACCACTACCTGTCGCACCTGCAATCAGTAAGTGAGGCATTTTAGTTAAGTCTGCATATTGAACAACACCAGAGATGTCTCTTCCTAATGGTACCTCTAATAACTTATCATTTTCATGATTAACATCTAAGATACTTCGGAAAGAAACCGTACTGACTTCGCTGTTAGGTACTTCGATACCAATAAACGATTTTCCTGGTATTGGCGCTTCAATACGAATGTCTTTGGCTGCGAGCGCTAATGCCAAATCGTCGGCTAAGTTGACAATCTTGCTAACTTTTACACCGACAGCAGGTTGAATTTCGTATTTTGTCACTGCTGGTCCCAAGTTAGCCTTACGAACAGTCGCGTCCACACCAAAACTTTCGAAGGTTTCTTCTAACACTTTCACGTTATTCTCAATAATAGCGTACTCGCTAGATTGATCTGTTGGTGGGATATCCTTCAACAAGCTAACAGGTGGCAGTTGATAATCTCTATTTTCTGTTTCTTCAGTAATCTCAAAATCCAGAACTTCACCATTATCCTCATCTTCTTCAGCCTCTGGGGCTTGTTGGTCTTCGGATGGCGCAGCTGTTGCTTTGGGTGTTGGAAGGACGGTTTTAGTATCAGTCTCTTTTTGATAGCTATCAATGGTTAGACGTGTTTGCTTAGGCTCACTATCCAAACTGATATCGTCTTCTGCGATAACGGCCGTTGCTTCTTTTTTGATTTTATTTTTAGTGCGACTAAACCAACCTTCAGACTCATCAGTTGATTCGTCTTCTGTATCTTCAACAGAGTCAAAACGACCATTATCGGTTACAACAGATGGTTTTTGGTTAACTTGTTTCATTTGACTTGCCTTATCACTAATCGCAGATTTCAAATTGATAAAAAGCGGATTAAAAATGCGGTATAAACCACCATAAATCGTCATCGCTATTTTTCTGATTATAGTCATCACATCATGGGTATCCATGCCAAACAAGGTGCATACAGCGAAAAACACCATAAAGGCAACTAAGATATAGGTTCCCCATTGTGACACAAGAAAATGACTGCTTTGATAAAGAATCGCTCCTATCATACCGCCGCCCATAATACCCGAAATTACACTCGTTCTAACATCGGATAAAAAACGCATGAGGGTAATTTGAAACAATGATCCCTCTGATGCCATGACATGCTGGAACGTTTGAGCATGTAAAAATAACATTCCTGCTAATAAAAGTAGCGAAATAGCAAGGACATATTGTTTTCTTAATCGTGGTTCTCGTCCCATAATTAGTAAATATAATCCATACACGCCAAACATTGCTAGAGGCAGGATAAATAGTTCACCAAAAAAGAAACGGAAAAAGTTTGCCATTAAAATACCAGCAAAGCCTAGCTTGCTGATCCCTAATATTGCTGAAAAAACAAAGAGAATGCCTATTAATTCATAAGAAACCTTATTTGTCTTTTTTGGTTTTCGTTTCGTTTTATTTCGATTGGTTGGTGTTCTTGCCAATGTATTCACTCTTTTCTATATAAACCTACTATTTTCTATCTGTATGTTATTATACATGATTAAGTCGCTTTTTCAGCAATAAAAATAGGTCCAGACCATTGTCTCGACCTATTCATTAGATGATAGCACTTATTCTAAAACTTTTTCATCTCTCAGCAACATAACACCGTGGAACAATTGGATGTCATCTTCGCAAGACTCACAATAAACCATTTCTTCTTCGCACCAGTAGGCAGCTAAATAGGGCTCTTTCTCCTTTTGATAGGGATACCGATTTGCTAACTCCTGTGTAAACTCTCTATAAGCAATCTTAGCATCATTTAAATCAGGATAATCAATTTTCTTTATGATTAAAGACTGCCAATCTTCAAAAAACCACCACGGTTCATATTCGCCTTCTGTAAAAAAAATCTGATACATGACTGTCCCTCTCTTTTCGCTTCACTTTAAAATTGACTGGACGGTATCCAATCTGTACACTAAAAATATAACAAAAAGAACAGTATTAGTGAAACATTACGATTCGAGAGGTGTTTTGAAATGAAAAAAAAGATTATAGTTGTTAAAGGACGCGTGCAAGGTGTCGGCTTCCGTTATGTCACCAAGCAGCTCGCAGATGAGCTTGAAATTAAGGGAACAGTTGCTAATCAAGACGATGGCTCTGTTTACATTGAAGCTCAAGGATCTGATGAGCAAATGGAACGCTTTATTACTAAGTTAAAAAACAACCCTACCCCTTTCTCTAAAGTCGAAACAATTGACATCACTGACTCTGAAAAGCTTGATAATTTCATAAGCTTCAAAATAACCAATTGAAATAACCCCTTTACTCCTGTATAGTTAGTAACATATGAATTTTTAACAAAGGAATGTTGACATGAAATTAAACAAGAAAACACTTCTATTCTCAGCAGAAATGCTGGCAGTTCTGACTTTCTTATCAGGATGCATGCAGTATGATGATAATAGAAACCCAACTGGTTTTATCTATGAGTATATGGTTGTTCCAACAGGACAATTAATTGTCTGGTTAGCTGAATTGTTTAGTGGTAATTATGGCTTGGCTATTATTTTAATCACCATTATCGTACGCGTTATCATTATGCCATTGAACTTTAACCAAATTAAAAAGTCCATGGTTCAACAAGAAAAAATGCGTTACATTAAACCTGAACTTGAAGACATCCAACGTCGTCAAAAGGAAGCTGCCACACCGGAAGAAAAAAATGCTGTTTCACAAGAGATGATGGCTCTATATAAAGAGAATAACATCAGTATGACTGGTGGAGTTGGCTGTTTACCGATTTTAATTCAGATGCCAATCTTTACTGCTATGTATCAAGCCGTTAACTTAACCCCTCAAATTTCTGAGAGTACGTTCTTCGGTATTAACCTAGGATCACCAAGTATTTTGCTCGCTATTCTAGCTGGTGTTGCTTATTTTGGACAAGGTTATGTATCTATGCTTGGAATGCCAGAGGAAACACGTGGTCAAATGAAGTCAATGATGCTGATGAACCCATTGATGATTCTGTTCTTCTCATGGTCATCACCAGCAGGTTTAGCTCTTTATTGGCTTGCAGGCGGTATCTTCGCAGTTGCTCAAACGCTTATCCAAAATAGTTTGATTAAACCTCGCGTTAAAGCAGAGGTTGAGGAAGAAATTAAGAGAAATCCAATTAAAAAACCAATCAAACAAGCAAAAGTTGTGTCGCCAGCTGATAAAAAACCAGTTAAGACATTAACAGCTGCTCAACAACTTTCGAAAAAATCATCTGGTAGAAATGCTGGTAAACAACAAAATAAACGTGACTAAACGTAAAAAGCTGCTGAATCATAGATTCAGCAGCTTTTTACGTTTAGTCATCATCGACTTCATCTTCAACTTTATAATCAACGATAAATGGGAGTTGGATTCTAAAGACCGTTCCATGTCCTAACACACTCTCTACTGAAATGTCACCCTTATAACCTTCTAAAAGCTCCTTAGCAATCGAAAGTCCTAATCCATGGCCGCCCTTTTCACGAGATCGAGCCTTATCAACGCGGTAAAAACGATTAAAGATGCGTTGTTGATCTTCTTGTGACATTCCTTCACCAAAATCTTGAATGGCAATTTGGACACGCGACAATGTCTCGGATACAGAAATATGAATTTCCTTACGGTTAGTTGAGTATTTAACGGCATTATCTAATAAAATAACCAGAATCTGTTCTAAATGATTGCGATAAATATTGATATATCGCTCTTCATCTAAATCGTCATCAAAGAAAAACGAAAAATTTTCGTATAACATATCAAAGTTATGGAAAACTTGCTCAACCACTTCTCTGATTGGCGTAATTTCATTTTTGTAATGCATTTGAACTTGCTCGGCTCTTGAAAGATCCAGCATTTCTTGAACGAGAGTTTTCATCCTCGTGATCTCATTTAGCGATGCCGATAGTGATTCATCAAGAACTTGGGGATCATCTTTACCCCAACGGTTCAATAATTTTAAATGTCCTTCTACTATGGCAGTTGGTGTCCTTAGTTCGTGAGAGACATCTTCTACGAATTGCTTTTGCTGACGAACATATAAGGCCATTTTGTCCAACAAGTCATTAATTTTCTCAGACAAATCAGTTAACTCATCTTCAGCATTCGTTGATTTGACAACAATTCGAGATTGTGACAGCGTATCTTCAGTAATATCATTCATCGTATCAACCATATGTTTGATTGGACGGAAGAAATACTGAGCAAAACCATATCCCAACAACATACAAATCAACATACCGACTACCATAAATAAGAAGACATCCTTATTATTTTTGGCAACCAGATTATGATATTGCGTCAGACGGAACATAATTTGGACATAGCCTAACAATTTTGAGTCTTGTTTGGTAACGATTGTATCGCCACCAATAAAGGCGTCGCGATTATTGAGCTTGGTTTGGTTAAGATAAAAACCAGATACCCGTTGATAGTTCGTATTGGTTCGTCTTGATTCATAGAGTAAACTACCCTCTGGACTAAAGACGCGAATGGTAATACCTCGATTTTCTAATTCGTCGAGAAAAGGAACATTGTCAATCTTCAAAACACCCTTAGTTGTCGTAGAGGCCGAAACCTTTTCCATTAAACTAGTGACATTGTTCTCCGTCAAGGTGGTCTCAAACTGACTAAGAGTTTCAGAAACTGACGTGACTAATTCTCCAGCATACTGACGTTCTCTTTCAAACAATTCTTCGTGAATCTTATTTAAAACAAATAAAGATGTAAACAAAAACAATGTAATGAAAGCAATCGTCAACCGTAAGCCCCATTTCCAGCGAACGGACGTTGTTGTCACTTTCTTTCTATACGGCATAGTCGTCATCCTATCATGAATTTAATGAACGCATCACGTAGCCTGTACCACGAACCGTTTGAATATAGCTATCTTTACCTGGAACATCAATTTTATTTCTCAGATAACGAATATAAACATCAACAACATTTGTCTCAACTTCAGACTTATAACCCCAGACTTTGTTTAATAAAACATCACGGGATAAAACGACATTGACATTTTCCATCAAGATCAATAACAATTCATATTCACGTTTTGTTAGTTCGATTGGCTCATCATCACGACGAACAATACGATTTTCTTTTTCAATAACTAAATCGCGGTAAGTAACAGTGGTTTGTTTTACTTTTCTTTGTTCTTCTTCAATGTCAATACGACGTAGTAAAGCCCGGATACGTGCCAATAACTCTTCGATTGCAAATGGTTTTACAATATAGTCATCAGCCCCATGATCTAAACCAGATACGCGGTCAATTACAGAATCACGAGCAGTCATAATAATAATCGGTACATTTTTAGTTGGTCTCAAGCGACGGCAAACTTCAATACCGTTTAGCTCAGGCAACATTAAATCTAGCAGGATTAAATCCCAATCTGAATTTAGCGCAGCCTCTAAACCAGTACGACCGTTATAACAAATTTCTGTCTCATAACCTTCATGCTTTAACTCTAATTCAATAAAACGAGCAAGATTCTTTTCATCTTCAATGATTAAAATACGTTGCTTTTCATTTATTTCCATTGTATTCACCCTTTATTCCATTATATGAAACATTATATTTTTATAATAAAATTCTAGTTTCATTCTAACATATCAATCACAAAAAGCGCATCCAAATCGCTAGTTTTTTGCTTTGAATACGTAAAAATGTTTATTTTTTTAACTTTTACACATAAATGACAGCAGATAGCCAAGCTATCTGCTGCCTGATTGATTGTTTCTATTGAGGAACTTCGACTTCACTATCCCATTCGAAGTGATATGAGCCTTCTTTGTCGGTACGTTCATAAGTATGCGCACCAAAGTAATCACGTTGAGCTTGAATAATATTAGCAGGCAATGTTTCTGCACGATAAGAATCAAAGTAAGCAACGGCAGATGCTAACGATGGAACTGGTAGTCCAGAAAGGATTGCTGTCGAAACAACTTTACGAACAGATGCTTGATAGTCTTTCGTAATCGCTGTGAAATACTCATCAAGAAGCAAGTTTTTCAAGCCAGCATTTTTTTCATACGCATCAGTAATATTTTGTAGGAAACGAGCACGGATGATACAGCCAGCTCTCCAAATTTTAGCAATTTCACCATAATTAAGGTCCCAATTATTTTCTTCACTTGCTATACGCATTTGAGAGAATCCTTGCGCATAGCTCATAATTTTACTGAAGTAAAGAGCTTTGCGAATATCTTCTAAGAATGCTGCTTTATCAATATCTCCTGTTGCAACAGTTACTTCAGGTAAAATTTTGCTTGCTTCAACACGCTCTGTTTTTAGAGCAGAGATGAAACGAGCAAAAACAGATTCTGTAATAAGTGGTAGTGGAACACCTAAGTCAAGCGCACTTTGCGATGTCCATTTTCCAGTTCCTTTATTACCCGCACGATCGACAATAATATCAATCATTGGTTTGCCAGTTTCTGGGTCATATTTTGTTAGAATATCAGCGGTAATATCAATCAAGTAGCTGTCAAGCTCGCCTTCGTTCCACTCTTTAAAGACTGCAGCAATTTCTTCTACAGACATGTTCAGGTAATGACGCATCAAATCATATGATTCTGCGATTAACTGCATATCACCGTATTCGATACCATTATGAACCATCTTCACGTAGTGCCCTGCACCATCACTACCAATATAAGCAACACATGGTGTGCCATCTTCTGCTTTTGCAGAGATTTGTTCTAAGATTGGAGCAACTAATTCATATGCTTCTTTTTGTCCACCAGGCATAATTGAAGGACCTTTTAACGCTCCCTCTTCTCCACCAGATACACCTGTTCCAATAAAGTTAACGCCTGAGTTTTCTAACTCTTTATTACGACGAATCGTTTCTTGATAGAAGGTATTTCCACCATCAATTAACACATCACCCTTATCCAGGTGAGGTAGTAAGGATTGAATCGTTTTGTCAGTTGCTGCCCCAGCCTGTACCATTAATAGGATACGTCTTGGTTTTTCTAATGAATCTACGAATTCTTCTATTGTATAAGTTGGAACTAATTGTTTGTCAGAATGTTCAGCAATGACAGCCTCTGTTTTTGATGCCGTACGGTTAAAGATAGAAACAGAATAACCTCTGCTTTCGATATTAAGAGCTAAGTTCTTGCCCATTACGGCCATCCCTACAACCCCGATTTGTTGTTTAGACATATTTAATGCTCCCTTCATATTAAACACATAATACTATAAGGATAATCCTATCAAAAAATAAAGAAAATGGAAAGGATACTTTCATATAAAATTGAATAATCATGAGATCTGACTGGAAAACATTTACATTTACGCAATATTATTGTAAACTACAGAGGAATTCTAGCAAAAAGGTGGGTAAATTGTGAGTAAAAAAATAAAAACAGCTTCTAAACAAAGTAGAATGGCAAAAATTGTTATTTGGGTTATGCTATTTGCAATGGTCGGAAGTGCACTTCTTTCAGTTCTATATTCCCTATTCGTCAATTTATAATAAAAATCGCACAAAAAGGTTAGCTCTTCAGCTAACCTTTTTTTAATTACCTTTTTTAATTTTTCCGTCCCAGTTATCATAGCCGCCTTTAAGAATAAAAATACGGTCTTTATCGTAACCATTTTTCTTAAGAAGAGCAGCAGCACGTCCGCTTAAGGCAGTACGTTGATCATATAGGTATACTGGTTGGTCCTTACGAATTTCTAAGTAACGCTCTTTGAATTGCGTAAATGCAATACTTCTTGCACCTAAAATATGGCCTGCTTCAAATTCTGGTCGTTCTCTTACGTCAACGATCTGAACTTTACGCATATCTTTGCGGAATTCTTCCGGTGTTAAAACTGTTGCTGCGTTTTTTCTTTCGATAAAACGGTATAACCAATAGATGGCATAAACTACTAAACCACCCCATACAATGATTGAAAAAATATCTAAACCCGTCATAATCTGTTCTAGTCCTTTCTGTCTATCAATATACCTTCTCATTTTACACAATAAAAGGCTTTTTTTCTATACCTTTTCATATGCGCTAACAATTAAAAATAGCTAGGACAATAATCCTAGCCATTTTTTATCTTAGTTTTGATCTGCTTTTACAAGGTAGCCTGCTCCAATAACACCTGCATCATTTCCAAGTTCAGCTAACTTAATCTTAGTTGTTTGGCGAACATTCGGGAAAGTAAATTCTTCAAAGTTTTTCTTCACCTTATCAATTAAGAAGTCGCCCGCATTTGAAACACCGCCACCAATAATAATATATTTAGGGTTCAAGCTGTTTCCTAAGTGGCTACATGCTAGACCTAAATAAAAGGCAAATTTGTCAACAACCATGACTGCTAATGCATCGTTTTCTTTTGCAAAGTCAAAGACCATTTTCGAAGTAATGTCTTCACCATCATCAATTAAAACTTTTAATTGAGACTCTCCTGCATAATTTTCAGAGAACTGGCGTGTTAAATTGATAACGCCGGAAGCTGATGCCACTGTTTCTAAACAACCTTTTTTCCCACACGTACAATCAAAGCCATGCGGTTCAATGGTCATATGACCAATTTCACCTGCTGACCCGGCTGTCCCATGAATCAATTGATCATTCAGAACAATTCCACCACCAACTCCTGTTCCAAGTGTGACAAAAACAACATCTGGATCATCTGCCCCTGCGCCTTTCCACTTTTCACCTAAAGCCGCAACGTTGGCATCGTTATCAATATAAAACGGTAAGCCGAGTGCTTCTTCAATTTGTTTCCCAACTTCTTGCGTCTCTTTCCAGTTTAAGTTGAACGCACCTGTGACTGTTTTTTTATCACCGTCAACTGCGCCTGGAGAACCCATACCAATACCACTAAAATCATCTTTCGTTAGTTGATAAAGGTCTAAATGATGGTTAATGGATGCAATAATATCTGGAACAATTTGCTTGCCTCCATCTAATATATCGGTTGCAATACTCCACTTCTGTTGAATGTCCCCTTCACTTGTTAAAATAGCAAGTTTTACTGATGTTCCACCCAAATCAATTCCCAAAATTTTTAATGACAAACCCAACGCCTCCTAAACGTCTTTTTCAATCTATTATATCACGCCATATCGGAAGAATCCGATGGCTATTAATACTGAAACTACAAGGATATAACCCACAAACATTTTTATTCTAAATGAGCGCTCAACAGCTTCTAAGCGCGGAGCCATTATAAAACAAGCCGCTAAACCTCCACCAATGGCACCACCTAAATGACCCCAATTATCAATGGACGAACTCGTTAAGCCAGAAATAAAATTAATGATAATCAGCGCCATGAACCCTTGAGCAAGATTGCGAATAGCCGGATTGTAAGGATACAATCGTCCCAATACAACCGCTGCCGCAAACAAGCCAAACAAGGATGTACTTGCACCAGCTGATATATTTGGTGTAAAGGCAAAACTCATGGCATTTCCCATCAAGCCGCCTAACAAATATATCAGCGCAAACCGCAGATTACCATACAACAATTCCAATTCAATCCCTAAAAAATAAAGCGTAATACTATTAATTAATAAATGCATAAAACCAATATGTAAGAAAATCGGCGTAATAAGGCGCCAAACTTCTCCAAAGGCGATGGCCTCATTTACTTTAGCACCAAATAAATATAAAACAAAAGCGTTCTCACTACCGCCATAAATGGTCATTAAAACAAACGCAAGCACTTGAATAGCTAAGAAAAGATAGGTCATTACGGCTCTTTTTCTACGGAATTTTTTTCTAATATTAAAATTTTCCATTATACTGCCTCCTGATTAGTCATGTTTCCATTATAAATTATTCGGCAGCAATCAACAATTTTTCTACGGCAATATCAAACGGTTCAACGACATCTTCTACTATTCGATTTAATTGAAATGGATAGAGTAAAGAGATTGTACGCCCACCATAATCAGCTAAATAACGATCATAAAAGCCGCCACCAAATCCCACACGGTAGCCCTCACTTGCATAGGCAAGACCCGGTACAATGATAAGATCAATATCACTTTTATTAATCGGATTTAAGCGGTTTTTAGGCTCTAACAGGCCATATGAGCTCAGTTCTAACTCAGTAGTAGGCTCATAAATAAAAAACGAAAGTAAGCGGTTTTTACCACTATATGGAATAACAACCTGTTTTCCAACTTGCCAAGCAGCCTCAATGACCAATTGGGTATCTAATTCTGGTGGTCGGGATAGTGTAATGGCAATACACTCAGCCTCATGCCACTCTGTTGTTTGCATGAGTTGGTGAAGCAAATCTTCATTGTATTGAAGACGTCTTTCTTCTTCTAAACTTTTTAATTGGTTTAACGTGTCTTTCCTGATTTTCTGTTTACCCACCTAAGAAACCCCTTTCTTTCGTGCAATAAAAAAACAACAGGAAGCCCTGTTGTTATTTTACTTCACGGTGAAGCGTTACTTTTCTTTCACGTGGGCAATATTTTTTCAATTCCAAACGATCTGGATTGTTACGTTTGTTTTTCTTAGAAAGATAATTACGCTCTTTACATTCAGTACATTCTAAATTAATGTTTAATCTCATTAGTCAAACCTCCAAACATAAAAAAATTGAAGAGTCTTTCATCTTCTTACTTGTTGCATTGTATCATTTTCAAGACTGATAATCCAGTCTTTTATGACAACACTATTTATTATACACAAAATCCAAAGAAAAAAAAGAGCTAACTTCTAGTTGCAGAAAGTTTCTCATTTCATTAAAATGTTATAAGTGACCACTTGTTTAGAATAGAGGTGAAAAGATGAATTTATGGATACTTGTTATTATATTACTAGTTATTGCCGTAGTGCTGTTAATAATCTCATTCTTCGCTAAGGAAGATGATCATGCCTTACTAACTGAGATTGGAACGTTTACCCTTCAAATGACAGAAGACATGCATGGCCTTAAAAACCGTATTGTTGCAATAGAGAAATCACTTTCTGAGGAAGAGAACAATGAACCAGAAGAGCTCCCTATAAAAAAACTAAATGCTATTACCAAACAGCATGCCATTACGCTTCACCAAAAAGGAAAAACGATTGATGAGATCGCTGAACAACTGGTTCTTCCTGAAACCACTGTTCAACTTATTCTTGATAACCATCAAGAAAGCACGAACTAGTCAGCTTTCGTTTAGAAAGGATAGACCATGATTAAAGATAGATTACGATTTTTAGCACTAGGTTTTTTTATATCAGCTTTGTTTTTATCTGCTTATGAAGTATTAATGCCCTCATCTAAAGCAGAAGTTAATAACGGTCAGCATGCTGAATCAGCTAACGATGACATTAACTATAAAGAGCAATATGAGTCACTGCTTAGTGAGTATGAGAAACTACAGGCAACACATGTCGATGAAGAAACAAATCATTCTAGCGAAACAAGCGACGAAGCCGAGTCTGACCAAGCAACTGATAGTACAACTATTGAAGATAGTAGTAATAGTGATAATGTTGAAGAAGAACAGACTGTCAATAATGACGTTGTCATTTTCACAATCGATGAAGGGCAACCCTCATCAGTTGTTCTTCAAAATCTTCTTAACGCCGGATTAATAGACGATATTGAGTCGGCTCAAAACTATTTAGAAGAGAATAATTTAACTTCAAAATTACAATATGGTAACTACGAACTCTCACAAGATATGGGGTATTATATTATTTTGGATGCCATCACTATGGAATAATGTAAAAAAAGTAAGTAGAATCTTCCAAAAAAAAGATTCTACTTACTTTTTTGTTGTTTAATCTCCGAAATATGCATCCAAGACTTCCTTGGCTATGCCCGTAGATGGTGACGTATCATTTAATAAATAGGGAATAACCACTGCAATTGAAATTTCTGGATTTTCAAAGGGTGCAAAGGCAACAAATGTTGAGTTCGTTGTCTGTTCCCCGGTCAAAGACTTCACATTTCCTTGATAGAATGACTCCCCTGTCCCTGTTTTACCGGCTGCTCTATTTTTATAGTTAGCACCAAAAATACGTGTTGAGGCAGCAGTCGGACTATGCATCACTTGCCACATTCCTTGATGAACACGAGCAATTGCTTCATCACTAACATTCAATTCATTCATAACTTTGGGTTGAACAACCAATTCTACTTGTCCCAAACTACCATCGCTGTCTGTTCCACGAATCTCCTTAACTAATCGTGGTGCATAACGCGTTCCGCCGTTGGCAATAGTCAAAATATATTGCGCCAACTGCATTGGAGTGTAGTTATCAAACTGACCGAACGATTCGAAAAGGGCTTGCCCTGGATTTTCTAATTGACCAACAAATCCCGTTGATTCAGCTGGTAAGTCAATGCCTGTTCGAACACCTAGCCCAAACTGAGCGTAATAAGAGCGTAGTTTAGATAGAGCTAGTTCGGCATTCATATCAATCTTTTCTTCATATTCATAGGTATACTTCCCACCCATCATCATGGCTATTTTTGCCATATAGGTGTTAGAAGATTTTTCAAGTGCTAAAATATCACTAAGCGATACACGGTTGTTGTATGACTGATTAAAGAGTGATGCAATTTTATTTGTTGCTTCAAATTTCATGGGTTCATCAATCATCGTATTATCTGTTTCTGAAATAACACCATCCATATAACCTGATAAAACAGTTGCCCCCTTCATAGAGGACCCCACAATAAAACTTTCATTTAAGACACCATGAACACTATCAGATATTTCACCCGTCGATTTATCAATTGTTTTCCCTGTCATCCCTAAAATGTCACCATTTTGAGGATTCATCGCCACAATATAAATTCGGTCTCCCCAAGCGTCTGATTGGCTAGCTAAATAATTTGTTGCAATGTCTTCTAGTTGCTTCTGGAATTCAATGTCGATGGTTAACAGCAAGTTATCACCTTGTTTACCAATATAAGTTTGTGTCGTCTTTACTGTTTCGCCATCTTGGTCGGTGACTGTCTCATATTGTGCCTTTGTTCCTCTTAATACGGTTTCGTATTGTTGTTCTAAATAGGCATTTCCTACACGGTCGTTTCTTGCATAACCTTTTGCCAAATAACTTTCAACTAAGTTGGTTGGAATACCCGCTTTTTCTGAGGTTACACCACCAAATATGGTTTTTAACAAATCGCCATGCGGATAAACACGCGTCCAATCCTTTGAAACGTCAATCCCAGGTAATTGGCTAATATTCTCACTAACAATTGCCAACTCTTTGTCGGTTACAGCTGTATTTTTAATATTTACAGTAGTCAATGCAGTTGCACTATTCATACTTTTGAAAATAGCAGTGGCTTGTTTCTCAACATCAGAAAAGGCAATATCTTCCGCTGTAATCTTAGAAAGTTCAACTTCGTAAATCTCATCACCAGACAGCGCCTTTTCATCATCACTTAATCGATCCAAGAGTGCCTCACGATTGCTTGCAGCCCAGTAATCTTTCAAATCACGTTCCGTTAATCCTTCTACATCGACGGTAATAATGTCAGCCAATTTACGGGCTGTTTCTGCCATATTAGCAGCCGTATCATCTGTTCCTCGGGTAAAAATGATCGCATGTTGTGCCTCATTCCCAACTAGCACTTCACCGTTGCGATCATAAATTAATCCTCTTGGTACACTTTGCGTCACATTGGTTGTTTCAGTTCTTCTAACGATGGCTTCAAATTCTTCGCCTCTAATAATTTGCAAGTATCCTAAACGCACAATAATCGTAGAAAACAGCGCAAATACAATAAAAAATAGTAAATTCAAACGAAAAGGTATGTGAGACTTCTTTTTCTTTTGATTTTGGTTAGACTTTCCCAATGTCCACACTCCTATATAATTTTCTTTTTCAATACCCTATTATAACAAAAAAGATTAGCTAGACAATGTTTAAAATATAAGGTTACTATAAGATTATCCAGAGGAAACAGTGCATTAAAAAGCCAACTGTGTTATTTTATAATTCAGATGATTATTTCGAAAGGAGACACTGTTTTATGTTGACGTTTGACGGCATCGATAAGAAAAAGAAATTATTACTCCTATCATTTTTCATGCCATTTACTATTTTAGGATTGATTTACATCTTTATGGGTGTCTTTCCTTTTGGTAATAGCACCTTGCTTACTATTGACTTGGGTCAACAATACGTTGACTTTTACAGCTATTATCGTCACACCATCCTGCATGAACCTCAAGCGTTTTTTTATTCGTTTGTAAAAGGTATCGGCGGTGACATGGTCGGTTTATGGGGTTATTATTTAAACAGCCCGTTCAACCTCTTACTCTTACTCTTCCCTCAGCGATTATTGGCTGTTGGTGTAACACTGTTAATTTTACTTAAAATATCATGTTCCGGTTTATCATTTGCCTACCTCTTAATAAAACGATTCGATGGCAATGACTATTTAGTGCCTGCCTTTGCCTTATCTTATGCCTTAATGGGTTATACTATTGCCAACCAGTTAAATGTTATGTGGTTAGATGGCTTAGTTCTATTACCCCTTATTATTCTGGGTTTAGAAAAGCTCATTGATGGTGAAAGTGGCCTAACTTATAGTCTAAGTCTCGCTCTTATGTTATTTTTACATTATTATATTGGCTATATGATTTGCTTGTTTTTATGTTTTTATTTTATATTCGCCTTATCCAAACAAGAAACTAGCCATCATTTTAAAGGTCTTCTTAAGCAAACTGTTCGCTTTGCCTTTTATTCCATTTTAGCAGCAACACTTGCTGCCTTTTCGCTCCTCCCTAATTTCATTTCATTACTAGGAGGAAAGGCAAGCTACGCTTCAGACACTATTAATTGGGGATTTGACTATCCTTTTATTGAATTGTTGTCTAAATTTTATGTCGGCTCTTTTAATTTCGATCAGATGCCTAGTGGCTATCCTAATTTATTTGTCGGAAGCCTCGCTTTAATTGGCTTTTTATTTTATTTCTTTAACAAGAATTTTCCATTAAGAGAAAAATTAACCTCTGTCATACTAGTCATCATCTTCTTTTTATCGATGAACAGTCAATACTTAAATAAAATTTGGCATGGTTTCCAAAATCCAATTTGGTATCCTTATCGTTTTTCGTTTTTAGTATGTTTTTTCTTTATTTTAAATGGCTATCGGAGTATTAAAAAATTAGACTCTTTCCCATTAACATTCGCCTGTCTACTACTGCTTGCTCAAACAGCTAGCGCTTTATATGTATTAGATTTCAACTTTGACTTTGTAATCCCTATTCAAGTTCTGGTCACTGCTCTCTTCCTTATCGCAATGATTATTTTACTCTTGTTAAAGGAAGTCAATTATAAATGGATGCCAATTGTCTTATTGTTACTGGTAAGCATTGAAATGACGACCAATGCGGCTATTAATTTGAGTCGATTGAGTTATGTTAAAATGTCACCTTTTAACGATTACCAACTCGTTCTAGATGACTTATTACAAGGAATTCGACCGCAAGATGATGAGTTTTACCGAATCGAAAAGGTCTTTCAACGGTCAAAAAATGACAGCTTCCAGGCCAATTATCCGTCTGCTTCACATTTCAGTTCAACTTTTGAAAAAGAGGTGCCTGAACTATATGGCTATCTTGGTTTTCCAGATGGCAATGGCTTCGTTTCTTATTCATCAGGAACTCTTTTTACAGATGCTTTTTTTGCGATTAAGTATTTAGCTCAGAATAATGACTTGCCTTCTAATTTAGAAAACAACGCAGCTATTTATAAGATTTTCCCTAATTCTACAAGACGTGATTTTAATTATTACCAAAAAGTAAACGAAAATTACCGAACGAGTATTTATCAAAATCCTCACGCCTTTTCACTAGCCTTCGCTATACCAGATGCTATTAAAGACGTTGATTTAAAAGATAATGATCCGATTGGCAATCAAGAACGCCTATTACAGGCAATGACTATCGATGCCCTACCTTCGTCCTACTATCAAGAAATCGGCATCGAATCAACTGTAACATCAAATGTATCTAGTCTAGCATCGGAATCCGTTAATCAGACCTATACAAAGAATGATTCCACCAAAGATGCGAGCATTGAATTTCAATTTACGCCACAAACAAATGAGTCCTATTATCTGACACTTGATTCTAGAATTGATGATGAAGATACCACACTCACTTTAGATGGCGAACGACTGGCCTACTATAAAACCTATCGTAACGATCAGATTATCAATGTCGCTAGTGGGCAAAAAGGTGAAACCATTCGCTTTGGCTTTGATTTATTAGAAGATAGTCTAACCATTCGAGACTTACGCGTGTTTCGCTTTAGAAGTGATTTATTTGAAGAGTTAGCTGACCAAATTCAAGATAATGGCCTTAATATTTCTACCTTTAGCCAGACCCATATCGAAGGAACGCTAACAACATCGCCAGACCATACCGTCTTTATGATGACCATTCCCTATTCTGAAGGTTGGGAGTTACATATCGATGGCCAAAAAACAGAAACATACCCTGTCTTGAATGGATTAATTGGCGCAGATATTGCGCCAGGAGAGCATACCATTACCCTTTCCTATATGACGCCTTACTTAAAAGAAGGTATTGCCATTTCAATAGCGGGCTCTGTGACTGTTCTAATAATCATTCTAGTCAAACGTCGTAAAAAGTAAGCATAAGAAAAGCGGACAAGTCCGCCTTGGGAGCTAGACATTGATGGCTGAACTTATAATCCCCTAGTCTACAAAAAAACCACTCACAGAGTGGTTTTTTGTTTGTTATTTAGCTGCTTCGTAACGTTTGTTAACTTCATCCCAGTTAACGATATTCCAGAATGCGCTAATGTAGTTCGGACGAACGTTTTTGAAGTTTAAGTAGTAAGCATGTTCCCAAACATCTAAGCCTAATACAGGTGTTTTACCTTCCATTAATGGGCTGTCTTGGTTTGGTGTAGATGTTACTTCTAATTTACCGTCAGTCACAACTAACCAAGCCCAACCTGAACCAAAGCGAGTTGTTGCTGCTGCAGCAAATTTTTCTTTGAATGCATCGAAGCTTCCGAAAGCTTCATCAATTGCAGCTTTGATTGCGCCTGTTGGCTCTCCGCCGCCATTTGGAGAAAGAACTTCCCAGAATAAACTGTGGTTTGCGTGACCACCAGCATTATTTCTTAACGCTGTTTGAACATCTTCAGGTACTGAATCAATTGCAGCTAGCAATTCTTCAACTGATTTCTCAGCTAATTCCGGATGTTTTTCCAATGCTGCGTTCGCATTGCTCACGTAAGTTGCATGATGTTTGTCATGGTGCAAATGCATGGTTTCAGTATCAATATGTGGCTCCAATGCATCGTAATCGTATGGTAGATCTGGTAAAGTGTATGCCATTTCTAAATTCCTCCTAAAAATTGAAATTTGAATCTAATATAAGATTACCACGATGCACTATATATTTCAAAGTAAAAAGCATATTCCTTTATTTTTCTGAATTGCCTTTTCATTTATTTTTCGATAAGCTTAGTGTAAGAACGTATTTAAAAAGAAATGAGTGATCCCCATAGCCCTTTTAACTTTAATCAAAACGAGCTTCTTCAATCCAGGTGAATTATGGCGGGCGATGGATTTAAGTAAACGAAAATCCATTGCTTTATACCTAATGATTTGCTTTTTTACCACCATCCCTTATTTTTCATCGGGACTATTTCAATACGATGTTTTAGCTAGTAATATGGCAAGTACAGAAGCCTATTTACCTACTTTCACTATTGAAAATGATCAGATTGTCTTTGAACCTACCCTAGAGAAAGCGATTGTTAGTAAAACTGACTTTGTCACTCTGATTATTGATCCTAACCAAAAATATGATGACAACTTGAAAACAAGAGCAATTGAAGCAGCTCCCATAGGGATTGTTTTTGGAAAAGATGCGATTACCGTCTATACATCTAATCGTCCGATTGCTTTTAATTACAAAGATTTGAACGGTACAACTGATCAGTTTATCAGAAGTTTTTTGTTACAGTTTAGTCAAATCGGGTGGTTGTTTATTCCTTTGCTCATTCTATTTAGTTTTCTAGCTGGCCTCATCGAAGCTAGTTTTTATCTGCTTTATTTAACTATCTTTGCTAATCTATGGACATCCTTTATGAGAATACGCCTTCCCTTTGCTGTAAATTGGAAGATGATTATGACAGCAGCAGTCGTACCTATGGCACTATTAGCCATTATGAATAGTTTTGGTATTCAACCAGGTGCTCAAACCCTGATTTTGTTGATTATTGTCATCTATATGTATAATAAAGGAATTAAAAGTTATCTGAAAAATATCACCTAAAAAATAGAATAAAAAAAGGCGTTTGTACAATAATTATAGGAAAGGAGCTGGAAAAAATCCAGCTCCTTTTGTATGAACGATAACATACTTATTTCTTTTTCTTACGATTAAAATCGGTACCTTTATTCTTTTTCAATTGCTTCTTGATTTGATCGTTTAATTTACGCTTATAGTTTGGTTTTACTTTTTTCTTAGCCTTCTTAACCATACCTCTAATACGTGGATCTGCTTCAGTTTGGCTCTTAAGCAACTTGCGGTCACGATCACGGTTACGACGGTCATCAACTTCTTCAAAGCCACCATCTTTAATCCGAACAGTCTGGAAATGAATACCTATTCCTTCTAATTCATTCACTGCTTTTTCTTCATCTGGCGAATAAAGGGTAATCGCAGTTCCCGGTAAATTATTACGTCCAGTACGGCCAATACGGTGAACGAAAAAGTCACTATCTTTTGGAATCTCATAATTGATAACATGTGACACACCTTCAATATCAATCCCACGAGCTGCTAAGTCCGTTGCAACCATTAATTGGTATTCTAAATTATGAACACGTCTCATAATTCGTTTACGTTCACGAGCTGGTACATCTCCATGCAAAACAGCACAATCGTAGCCTTTTTCCTTCAAGCTATCAGCAATTTCGTTAACATTTTGTTTGGTATTAGCAAATATTAAGGTAAAGTACTGTTGTCCAATTCCTAAAACATCTTCTAATACAGCCATCTTAGATTTCCCTTTTGCTGGTAACAAATAGTTTGTAATAGATGGTGCAATAATATTTTTAGGCTCTAGATTAATCACTTGTGGTTTTTCCATATACTTCATTAGGAATGGTTGTAGTTTTTGAGGAATCGTTGCCGAGAAAACTAACATTTGTAAATCTTTCGGTAATCGACCAGCAATTTGATCAACGTCATGTAAAAATCCTAAATCTAGTGTCATATCTGCTTCATCGACAACAAAGGTTGACGCTGTATGGACTTTTAATCCTTGTTCATTAATCAAATCTAAAATACGGCCTGGTGTTCCAATAACAATATGTGGTTGGCTGTTTTCTAATTTTTCTAATTGACGTTTTTTATCTGTTCCGCCCACATAATTAACAACTCTGATTTCTTGTTCAGCATGAGCGGCTAATTGTAATGCTACCTGATAGAGTTGTTCAGCTAGCTCACGGCTAGGCGCAGTGATAACTGTTTGAACGTCATCTTTTGTAGCATCTACTTTGTTTATAATCGGCAATAAGAAACTATGGCTTTTTCCCGATCCCGTTTGCGATCGACCGACAACACTTTTATTGGCTTGAATAATAGGAATGATACGTTGTTGAATATCAGTTGGTTCTTTAAACCCTAATTCTTCAAGTGCTTCTCCAATAAAAGGCTGAAAGTTATATTGTTTAAAATTCATACTCCACCTCTTGTAAATCTATTTTTTGTTATTATAGCACATTTGACACGGACCTTCTTTTTATTTCAAATTTCTCATAAACTGTCAAAGCTAATTTTCATTCTCTTAAATACAAGCTTGCACATGAAAAATGAAAATAGTATAATGAAACAATGAATATTTTCCAATATACGGAGGAGGTTTTCCATGAATACCGATATTAGCGCATTATTCACTATTTTTGGAGCAACTGGTGACTTAGCGCATCGTAAGCTTTACCCATCCCTGTTCCGACTTTTCAAAAAAGGATTTATTAACGAAAACTTTGCAGTGATTGGAACTGCTCGTCGTGAATGGTCCGATGATTATTTCCGAGATGTGATTGCCGACTCTGTAAAAGACTTGGTAGACGATCAAGAAGAACTCGATCGTTTTAAATCTCATTTTTATTATATTTCTCACAACGTTAATGATGCAGCAAATTATGTTGAATTAAAAAAACTATCTGAACAACTTGATGACAAATACTCATTGAATCATAACCGTATCTTTTATTTGGCAATGGCGCCAGAATTCTTCGGAACAATTGGTGATATGCTGAAACAAAATGGTTTGATTACTCAAGATGGCTTTAGCCGTTTAATTATTGAAAAACCGTTTGGGAGCGACCTAGCTTCAGCAACTGAATTGAACGAACAGCTTGCACGTTCATTCCGCGAAGATCAGATTTATCGAATTGACCACTATCTTGGAAAAGAAATGGTTCAAAATATTTCTGCCGTCCGCTTCTCTAACATGATTTTTGAATCATTATGGAATAATAAATACATTGAGAATATTCAGATTACACTGTCAGAGACCGTTGGAGTTGAGGACCGTGGCGGTTATTATGACCGAACAGGTGCCTTGAGAGATATGGTTCAAAACCACGTCCTTCAAATTATCGCCCTGTTAGTTATGGAACCCCCAATGTCCCTTTCAGGTACAGATGTCAGAACAGAAAAAATCAAAGCTCTACGTTCATTGCGTGTTTATAAAACGAAGAAAGAAGTTTGGGATAACTTCATTCGCGGTCAATACACACACAGTGCAGCCCATGAAGCTTATTTACAAGAACCAAATGTTAATCCAGAATCTGATACAGAAACCTTTGTTGCTGGAAAAATCCAAGTTGATAATTTCCGTTGGGCAGGCGTTCCCTTCTATATTCGAACTGGTAAACGCATGGCACAAAAAGAAACTTATATACATGTTCAATTCAAACATGTATCCATGAATCTTTTCCCTTCAGAAGATGTAGAGGAAGTGGCAGAACCAAATATTCTGACCATCCATATTTCTCCACTAGAAGGATTCTCACTGCGCCTCAATACAAAACGTGTTGGGCAAGGTACCGAAATGAAAAACATTCGTATGCACCAAATTTTAGATAAGGAAACGCAAGCAAACAGTCCTGAAGCCTATGAACGCTTGTTATTAGACTGTTTGAATGGCGATCCAACTAACTTCACCCACTGGCATGAAGTTGAACAATCATGGCGCTTCATTGACCAAATCCGCAAGGTTTGGGATGAGCAACCTGATCCAATCCGACTTTATGAAAGTGGCTCTATGGGACCAAAAGAAAGCTACGAGTTATTAGAACGTGATGGCTATCGTTGGACTGAGTTTAATTGGAAGCCAAAAAAAGAAGAAATCTAGCAAAAAAACAGCCGTCGTGACGGCTGTTTTTGTTTTATTGTTTACTCCATTCAACCATCAACTCTTCAAATTCATCAATAATTTGATTAATCTCGGCTAAATCTTTAGCGTTTGCGCCACTAGCTAAGGGATGTCCACCACCATCATGACGTTTTGCTACTTCATTAATGATTGGGCCTTTCGAACGTAAACGGCAACGGTAACCACCGTATTCTTGTTCAACAAAAATCGCCCAGCACATAACACCTTCAATGGTTCCAGGCAACGATACAACTGGCGCTGTATCACTGTCAGTTGCATCGAATTTCTCTAGGATATCACGGCTTAAGATAATATAACCTACTCCTAAATCACTAATCTCCACATTCTGTAAAACAAATCCCGATAAGTTAGCCACTTTCTTGCTGTTTGTATTCATTAATTGACCAATTTCAGATGCTGAGAAATCAAATGTCATTAATTCTGCAGCAATTTGCATGGTCCGTGGACTAGTCGCTGCATATAAAAAGCGTCCAGTATCTCCTACGATACCTGCATAAAGTGCTCGTGCAGCTTCTGTATTCAACGGCAATCTTTCTGCTAAATAAAGTGACAAATCTGCAATGATTTCACTACATGAACTGGCTTGCGTGTTCACCAAACTAATATCGCCATAATGGTCTTCATCAGGATGATGATCAATTTTAATAAGTGCCCTGCCTGTAGAAAATCGTTTATCATCAATACGCGGACGGTTAGCTGTATCTGTTACAATCACTAATGCATCCGTATATTGGTCTGTTTCAACTTGGTCCATTTTTCCGATGAACATTAAACTATCCTCTTCTTCACCCACTGCGTAAACAGTCTTTTCTGGAAATTGTTGGCGAATTAAGTGAGCTAGCCCTAGTTGAGACCCTAATGCATCAGGGTCTGGTCTAACATGACGATGGATAATAATTGTTTGGTTTTCTTTAATCGCTTGGTAAATCGATTCATATAATTCATTTAACAAAATAAGTGAGCTCCTTTATGTTCGTTCCATAATTTGACAAACGACAATTGCTTTCGCAACAATCGAATTTTCTAAATAAACTTCTACGTCTAGTTTTGATGATCGTCTTCCTAATTCAAAAATATTCGTACGGATATCTATAATACTATCAATCTGGATCATTTTGAAATGATGAACATCCATCTGCTCAATCACTGCATTGCGTTTTTGGAATTGATGGAGTATTTTTTTAGTAACATTAGATATCACTTCACACAAAACTCCGAAGGAAACCGTCCCAATATTATTCGTCATTTGCGGCGTTACTTGGAAGCGATAAACTGGCAATTCATCTCCTGGTGTTTCACGTTCCACAACTTCAAGGCCACTCAAAATTTGATCTTCAATAGTATTACCGACTTGAGGCTGACGTTGCGCTAATTGCATGGCTTTCATCACGTCTTGTCTTGAAATGATACCTAAAAGCTGCAGGTTATCCTTTACAACAGGCAACACTTCCAAGCCATCCCATATCATACGATGGGCCACACTAGCGACACTCATATGGGTTTTTGCAATGACGGGATCCTTTGTCATAACCCGTTCCATTGATAAACTATCCAGTTTACCGAGTGTATCCTTAGCCGTAATCATTCCTACTAAACGCATATTGTGATTCACAATTGGGAAGCGTGAATGTTTACTGGATTCATTCAACTGGCGGTAATCCAATATTGTTTGATCCATATATAAAAACTTTGTGTCCTCAAGTCTTGTAAAAATATCATTTACTAACATAATTTCTTTTTTAATTAATTGGTCAGTCATTGCCCTATTAATCATAGTTGCTACTGTAAAAGTGTCATAGGTTGTTCGTAAAATCGGCATTTTTACCTCATCGGCCAATTTTAAAATATCTTCATCTGTATCAAAACCACCCGTGATCAATACAGCAGCGCCTTTTTCTAAGGCATATTTCTGAATATTATTTCTGTTACCAACAATCATCAACGAACCTGGACTAACATAGCGATCCATAGCATCTTGTTGCATGGCACCAATAATAAATTTACTCAAGGTTTTATCTAAACCATTTCTTCCGCCTAGAACATCTCCTTCGATAATATTAGAAATTTGCCCAAAAGACAGGGTCTCAATGTTATCTTTTGATTTTCGTTCAATTCGGATGGTTCCAACCCGTTCAATAGTTGAAACTAACCCTGTATTTTCAGCATCCTTAATCGCTCGATAAGCGGTTCCTTCAGACATGTTCATATTTTTTGCAATAGATCGCACAGAAAGTTTTTCACCAACTGGCAGTGTTTCGATATATTGAATAATCTGTTCGTGTTTAGTTGCCATTTTCTATTCTCTCACCCTTAATATCTCAATGTTTTTAAATCTCTAGGCCTTCGCCTACTTGTAAAACAAGCCCAACCCCTTCATCTAATAAGGCTGTGAAAGCGAAAGGATCTTGTTTAATGAGCGGGAAGGTATTGTAATGAATCGGAACCGCTCTTTTTGCTTGTAAAAATTGAACTGCTCGTGCAGCATCCACAGGCCCCATAGTATAGTTATCACCGATTGGTAATAAAGCCAAGTCAATTGCCATGCTTTCTCCAATTAAAGTCATATCTGAAAACAAGGCTGTATCACCAGCATGATAAATCGTCTTGCCTTGGTTTTGAATTAATACACCAATTGCAAGACCTAGAGGAACGACTGTGCCATCAGCCTCTTCATAGCTAGAGCCATGAATGGCTGGTGTTAATTTGATATAAGCAAAATCAAATTGATGACCACCACCCGGCTGCATGCCATGGGTTTCTAGCCCTTTCTTGCTAAAATAGTCTGCTATTTCTACTGTAGAAACAATTAGAGCATTTGTCCGCTTCGCAATAGCTTCAGTATCACCAATGTGGTCGTTATGACCATGCGTAATGATAATGACATCACAAGCAACTGTATTAGCATTTAAGTCAGACAAAGGATTCCCTGTTATAAATGGGTCAATAAGAATTTTCTTTTTATTTGCTGTTTCAATCATAACACACGATTGTCCATGCCAAGATAATTTCATTTTAACCGTCCTCCCTACTCCTACTAGCTGTACTACTCTGTTACTATCCTACCATGAAACAGATGATTCTCCAACCAAGAAAAGCGGACAAGTCCGACTTGGCCTATGAAAAAATAGGAAATTTGACCCTGAATTGTCAGGAGACTTCACGCTTCAGCGGGTTAGTCGAATGATATGCGTTAGCGAGCAGCGAAGCGCGCAATGGGGCAAATTTATCTTTTTTTCACTAGGTCAGGACTTGGGAGCTAGACATTGATGGCTGAACTTATAATCCCCTAGTCTACAAAAAAAGCATGAAGCGACCAACACTTCATGCTTTTTAAACTTACTAACCTAGAGCTACATCTAGTATCATCATAACGGTAAAACCAACCATCAATCCGATAGTAGCAATGTCGCTATTCCCATTGGTTTAAGATTCTGGGATCAATTCTTCAACCACCACAAAAATCATTGCTCCTGCTGCGAAAGCTAATGCGTAAGGCAAAATGGCTTGCATGGATAAGACCGCGGCTGCTCCAATAACCGCAGCAACAGGCTCAACGATAGCAGATAGCTGCCCTAAATTAAACGCCTTCCATCGGCTATGTCCTTCTGCTCGAATCGGCATAGATAGCGCAGAACCCTCTGGAATATTTTGTAACCCAATCCCTAAAGCCAAACCAATGGCGCTCATCAGTGCGTTATCAGTTGCTATCCCATGAGCTGCTGCTCCAAATGCAACACCTACTGCTAATCCTTCTGGAATATTGTGAATAGTGATAGCTAAGAATAAGAGCAAATTACGTGAAGCTCCCGTATCTGGTCCTTCTCGGTTTTCAATAGGTTCTCCTAAGTGTAAATGGGGAATAATCGCATCTGTTAACCTTAAAAAAGCACCCCCTAGTAAGAAGCCTATCGCTGCTGGAACCCACGAAAAGGCTGCATAACCATTTTCTTCTGCGTATGAGATTGATGGTGCTAAGAGCGACCAAAACGATGCTGCTATCATCACTCCCGCAGCAAACCCACTCATCACATCTAATATTTTTCGATTAACTTTTTTAAAAAAGAATACAAATGCAGAGCCAATTACGGTACATCCCCAAGTAAATAATCCGGCAATTAATGCTTGTATGACTGGACTGAGTTGACTAAAACTTTCTAACATATTACTTCTCTCCCTGCGTGAAATGATTTTTATCCCATAAGGGTAATTGCACATTTTGATAATACTGTGGTGCCAGTTGACTAACTGTAATGCCTAAAAGGCGAATTTCTTTGTCAATATCGCCGTGTTCCTGCCAAAGTTCCATTGCTTCCCAGTACAAGTCTTCGCTACTATTAATAAACTCCGCCAGTTTTTTCTGACGCGTTAAGGTTGTAAAATCACCATAACGAATTTTCAGAACAACAACTTGTCCGTGTTTCTTGTGTTTACGAAGACTATTAGCAACTGATTCAGCTAAATGCTTTAACTCTTCTTCCACCTGATCGTCTCTCACTAAAAAATTCCGATAAGTGTTCTCCTTACCGATTGACTTACGTTCTCGATTAGGAGTGACAGGACTATTATCAATCCCTCTGACCTTACGGTACAAAACGTAGCCCATCTTTCCGAAATCATCAATCAACACTTTAGCTGATAGTTGGTAAAGGTCTGCTCCCGTTGAAATATCCACCTCTTTTAACTTTTCAGCGGTTCGTTTACCAACACCGTAAAATTTCTCAATTGGTAGATCAAACAGGAAGGCTTGTGCTTTTTCTGGTTCAATGACCGTTATACCGCTCGGCTTCTTCACATCTGATGCGACTTTAGCTAGAAATTTATTATAAGACACACCTGCAGAACAGGTTAAATGGAGTTCCTGCCAAACTTCTCTTTGGATTTGCCTAGCAATCAAAGTTGCGCTAGGCTGATTCACTTTATTATTTGTCACGTCTAAGTATGCTTCGTCCAAAGATAATGGTTCAATTATATCCGTATAGCGTTGAAAAATGCCTCTAATTTGAGCTGATACGGTTCGATAATAATCCATCCGAGGTGGAACAAAAACAGCATGAGGACACTGTTCATAAGCAAGTTGAGCGCTCATAGCAGAGTGAACACCAAATTTTCGTGCTTCGTAGTTAGCTGTTGTTACAACCCCACGTCCACCAGTCTGTCTAGGATCTCGTGCAATGATAACGGCTTTGCCTTTCAGGCTAGGATTATCTCGTTCTTCAACAGAAGCATAAAAAGCATCCATATCAATATGGATAATTTTTCGATTTTGGTTATTTTCTGGTTCTTTAAAGGTCAATAGACCGTAACGCAACCTGCTCACCTCGCTTCTTCTAGTTTATTTTAAGCTACAACAGTTATTTTTTTAAGTATCCCTAAATTCACTTCTATTATAATCTCTTTTAGCCTAGAGAGCAACAAAGGGACTCGGTTTGACCGAGTCCCTTTGTTAGATAAATTCAATTATTATTTACCGTAATTATTTGCCATAGTATGCTGCTGTTAGAACTTGTTTTAGCTCACTGATTAACGGTTGTTTTGGATTAGCTGTTGTACATTGGTCTTCGAATGCTAATTCGGCAAGCTTATCGCCATCGCGTTTCAACCAGTCTTCTGATACGCCTTCTTCTTGGAAGCTCATTTTAATACCCACATCTTTACCTAATTGGTAAACAGCATCTGCTAAAGCTTCAACTAATTCTTCTGTTGTATTGCCTTTCAAACCAATATAGCGAGCAATCGTTGCATAATCTTCATCAGCGCGGAATGATTCATATTTTGCCCACATACTTAATTTTGAAGGTTCTGAAGCATTATAACGAATAATGTGTGGTAACAAGACTGCATTAGTTCTACCATGAACAAGGTTCCATAGCCCACCAATTTTATGTGCTAGTGAGTGAGAAATACCTAGGAAGGCATTTGCAAAAGCCATACCCGCAATCGTTGATGCGTTATGTACTTTTTCACGAGAATATGCATCACCTTTATTATAAGAATCTCTTAAGTGGTCAAAGATTAATTTAATAGCTTGTAAGCTCAATCCTCTTGTATAGTCATTTGCAAGAACAGAAACATAAGATTCAATAGCATGGGTTAGAACGTCCATACCTGTATCTGCTGTTACTACTTTTGGAACACTGTAAACGAATTGTGGATCGACGATTGCCACATCTGGTGTTAGTGCGTAGTCTGCTAATGGGTATTTAATATGTGTTTCACTGTCTGTAATAACTGTAAATGGTGTTACTTCAGAACCAGTCCCTGATGTTGTTGGAATACATACCAATTGCGCTTTTTCCATCGGTTCAATCTTGTAAGTCCGTTTACGAATATCAAGGTATTTTTGTTTCGCTCCGAAGAAGTTACTTTCTGGATGTTCATAGAATAACCACATTGCCTTAGCAGCATCCATTGGTGAACCACCACCGATTGCAATAATCGTATCTGGCTTGAAATCTCGCATTTTTTCAGTTCCACGATTAACTGTATTCGTTGAAGGGTTTGGTTCAACATCAGAGAAAATTGTATAAACTACTTTATTTTTACGACGTTTTAGTTGCTCAAGTACAATGTCAACATAACCTAGTTTCATCATGCCATCATCACAAACGATGAATACACGTTCAATGTCTCTCATATCACGTAAGTAGCGAACTGAGTTTTCTTCAAAATAAATTCTGTCAGGAACTTTAATCCACTGCATATTATTTCTCCTTTTAGCGATGGTTTTAATATTTAGTAAATCAAAGGCAGAAACGTTACCAGATACAGAGTTTCTTCCGTAAGAACCACAGCCAAGTGTTAATGATGGAATATTATTGTTGTATAGTCCACCGATACCACCTTGAGCAGTTGGTGAGTTCACTAAAATACGACACGCCTTCATTTGTTTCCCAAATTCTTCAACCAACTGATCATCGGTTGTGTGAATACACGCTGAGTGACCAAGACCATCCAAATCAAGCATCGCCTTACATAAGTCAAAGGCATGGTCAGTTGAGTTTGATTTCATCATTGCTAACACAGGTGATAATTTTTCTCTTGATAATGGGTAGTCAGCTCCTGCACCTTCTAATTCAACAATAATCAATTTTGTATCTTCTGGCACTTTAATACCTGCTAATTCAGCAATCTTAACAGCTGGCATCCCAACAATTTGCGGATTAATTGCTTGTTTGTCTTCACGCATAATCGCAGCTTCTAACTTAGCGATTTCTTTTTCTTTCACGAAATAAGCACGTCTCTTAATGAATTCTTGTTTAACCTCGTCGTAAATTTCTTTATCGACAATCGCTGCTTGTTCAGAAGCACAAATCATGCCATTATCAAATGTTTTTGAAACAATCAAATCGTTGACCGCTTTTTTAACATTAGCTGTTTTTTCAACATATGCAGGCACGTTACCCGGTCCTACACCAAGAGCTGGTTTTCCAGTTGAATAAGCTGCCTTTACCATTGCTGATCCACCTGTTGCAAGGACAGCTGCTACATCTGGATGGTGGATTAATAAATTTGTTTTCTCCATTGAAACACCATCAATCCATTGAATACAATCTTCAGGTGCACCAGCTTCAAGCGCTGCTTGGTACAGCACTTTAGCTGTTGCAATCGAACACTTTTCTGCACTTGGGTGGAAAGAGAAAATAATTGGATTGCGTGTTTTCATCGAAATAAGTGATTTGAAGATTGTTGTTGATGTTGGATTTGTTGTTGGTATAATCCCTGCAAGTACACCAAGTGGTGCTGCAACTTTAATAATTTGATCAACTTCATTATCTTCAATAATGCCGACTGTTTTATTTTTTTTAATGTTATGCCAAATATTTTCTGAAGCATAAATATTTTTCAAACATTTATCTTCATAAACACCACGCCCTGTTTCTTCTACGGCCATTTTAGCTAATGCCATATGTTGATTAAGCGCTGATAACGCCATATGTCTAACAATGTTATCTATTTTTTCTTGGTCTAATTGTTCCATTTTTTCAAGAGCTTTTAACCCTTTAGTTGTTAGACCATTAATAATATCTTGTGATGTTTTCTGAACGTCTTTTACTTTTACTTCTGCCATAAAAAGTCATCCCCTTTTTTTGTTCTTCTTTTCACAAGTTATTATATTACAGGTGTTTTCAAAAGTAAATACCCTTTTGTAAAATAATTCACAAGTATAACAAACGCCTATATAACAGCGAAACTGTTTCATTGTCTATTTAATAGCAATGAAAGCGCTTTTGTGATTAAATGAACAATACAGATAAAAAAAGAGTCGCAATTTGAAATTTGCGACTCTTTTCAGCTTTTTAAAAAAATTCTTCAAAATTTATTTCCTCAAGTGACGATACATTATAAACTTGTGCTTCTAACGATTTGTAATCAAAGTATTGATTGACAGATGCATTAAGAATATCGGCTACTTGCTGATAATAATAGGACGGTATGGAATGTTTCCAGACAAAGCTCTTAAAACATAAGATTAGATCATCTGTTTCAATGTTCGAATAACCTTCTTTAGAAAATTCCGATACCTTTAATTCAAACCATGGACGCAATTCTTCATAGAAATCAGTATTTTCTTCAGCCATTCGCTCTTCACTCCATTTTGAATAAGAACTATTCGTTCGTTTCTTCTGTTTCTTGAACGATTTCGTCTGCCTCAATGGTACCTGCATCTGTTGAAACAGTAGATGCTTTGACAACGCGTGAAATAGCTCGTTTCTCAAATGTTAAGAAAATACCTTCACAGTCTAGTGTAACAGTTTGTTTCGTTGTATCGACTTCATCAACAACACCATGTAATCCGCCAATTGTAATCACACTGTCACCAGCTTTAATTTCATTTAGCATGTCTTGTGTTTTCTTTTGTTGTTTCTTTTGAGGACGGATTAGAATGAAGTACATTGCTCCAAATATTAGTCCGTAAAATAAAATCATTGTTAGTCCTTGTGGCATGTTAATTCCTCCATTAATTTAATCTATACATCAAACTTTACCAAAGTAAGAGCTTACTTACCAGTTATTTTAGAATTTTTTAGCATTTTTTTGATTATAGCCGTATTCTTCCATAAAGGCTTCTCGGAATTCTAACAAGTTATCATCCATGATGGCTTGACGAACTTGTGTCATCAAATTAATTAAGAAGTGTAGATTATGGTAACTCGTTAAACGAAGACCAAATGTTTCATCTGCTTTAAATAAATGACGGATATAAGCTCGTGTATAGTTTTGACACGTATAACATGAACAGTTCTCATCTAATGGACGGAAATCACGCTCATAAATGGCATTTTTAACGACTAAGCGGCCTTTACTTGTCATACATGTTCCATTACGCGCAATTCGCGTTGGCAACACGCAATCAAACATATCGACTCCACGAATAACACCATCAATTAACGAATCTGGTGCACCAACACCCATTAAATACCTTGGTTTATGGTCTGGAATAACAGGCGTAATATAATCCAAAACCTCATTCATTTCTTCTTTTGTTTCACCAACAGATAGACCACCGATAGAATAGCCTGGGAAATCCATGCCAACGAGGTCCTTAGCACTTTGCATACGCAAGTCTTTGTAACCTGCTCCTTGAATAATACCAAATAAGCCTTGTTGATCTGCCTTTTTATGAGCCTTCAAGCCACGCTCTGCCCAACGACTTGTCCGTTCAACAGATCGCTTGATATAATCATAGCTCTCATCAAATGGCGGACACTCATCAAAGCTCATAATAATATCTGCGCCTAATTTATTTTGAATATCAATCGCTTTTTCAGGTGATAGGAACATTTTCGAACCATTTAAATGGTTTCTAAAATGAACACCCTCTTCTGTAATTTTACGATTCTCTGCTAAAGAGAATACTTGGAAGCCGCCAGAATCAGTTAAAATTCCTTTGTCCCAGTTCATAAATTTGTGCAGACCACCTGCTTCTTCCACAAGGTCAGCACCAGGACGTAGCCACAAGTGATAGGTATTACTCAAAATAATTTGTGAGCCCATATCTTTTAATTCTTCTGGAGCCATTGATTTAACAGTTGCTAATGTTCCAACTGGCATAAACATAGGAGTTTGGAATGTCCCATGAGGTGTAATAATCTCACCCAATCTAGCGCCAGTATGTTTTTCTTTTTTTATTAACCGATAACGGATTGCTGGTTCAGTCAATTTATTCCCTTCCTTCTGAAACTAATCATTACACAGTATATCACAGTTACTTTCGTCTTGAAATAAAAATGAGAGTAAGCTCACCGTCTGAGAGACGATTCACTTACTCTCGTTTTTACTAGATTAGTTGTACTTTTTCAGCTTTTAAAACATCAATTGCTGTTTCTTTATTACCACATGGGTACTCAATTGCTGCTGGAATATTTTCTGGAAAAACAGCCAATACATCTTGTATGTCAATGTCTCCTGTCCCAATTAAAACAAGTTCAAACTGATGGTCTGGTGTCTGCTTCACATTTTTAATATGAATATAGTTGACATAGTCCTTTAGAACTACAGCTGCTTCTTCGGCTAATTCTTGAATGTATAGAACATTTCCTGTGTCAAAGGTCAATTAAATCGGTAATTGATGGGAATGAGCTACAAAGATAAAATCAGACAAAGCTTTTGCCGAACCACCCTCAATAGACTGATCATTTTCAATACTTAATTGAATATCAGGATACTGCTTGAACAAATGTGCGAGGCTCTCTACATGATTTTCTTGTAAGTCGTGGTAATCACCCAGTGTGACTTTCACTTGGATAGCACCCATCATTCTTGCTTCTTCAAAATAAGTCGTTAAAGCAGGATTAATTTCTCTTGATTCAAATAAAACGGAAGGGACTGAATAATACAAAGGCATCTGGAAACGTTCTGCTTCTGTCTTTGTCTCTAACAATTCTTCTGTAAGATTCCGAAGAAACTCTCGTCGAATTTCAACAAAAGAAAAGCCTAGCTCCTTAATCGTCTTAATATACGTTAATTGTTGAACCGTTCCTTCACTTAACTCTTCATTAAAAACAAGCGTATTGACACCTAAAAGACGTGACATGTTATTCCTCTTTCCCATTAAAAATCTGGTCGTTCTAAAATCGTTTGCGCGATGACTGCTTCCCTTAGCCATTCTTTTTGACGTTGTCGGTCTTTTTTAGAATGACTTGAATGTGTCTTCCTATTGAGTGATGGTTCCACTGCTAGTCCTTCGCTAGTTTGTAACATTTTATCCACTATAATGTCAAATTCTTTGGCGTATTGATTGTACTCTTCTTGGAACACATCACTCTCTTGATCCAACGATTGCCAATCTAATTCATCTTCCTCTGTTTCTGAAAGAATAGGCGCTTCATTTGTTGTCTTGTAATCTGCCATCATAGATGACTTTTCATGACGACCACTAGCTATTTCTGATAAGGTTTTTTGAACCATTGGCCAAACATCAGGTCTTCTAATAAACTTAATCAATTCAACCTCTGAATTTGGTGAATTAAAGATAGCTTGAATTTCTTGCTTATATTGGTCTGGCAAGTGATCTTTTAATAAGCGGTAAAGATCAGCAGGTTTATATTTTAGCAATTCTTTCAAACGAATAGGCGTTGTATTTCTTCTTGACGATTGTTGTTGCTCATTTCTATTTCTTGTTGACTGAACGTTTCTCGCCCTTTGCAATTGTTGATTTCTCATTTGTCTATTAGATGGCTGTTGTGTCTGTTTTTTAACAGAAGCTTGCCGCCATTGATTGTCTTCTGCTCGTTTTTTCCCTTTGCGAACTTCATTAAGTAGGTTTTTGATGAAAAACCCCCATAAACCGACCATGACGATAATAATCGCTAAGTTAAATAGTTGCCATAATAGGAACATTACGAATCACTTCTATCTTTATTTCCTGACAGTGAATTTCTCATATCGGTATCTGCTGTAATATTTTTCATTTTATAATAATCCATCACACCTAGATTACCTGAACGAAGTGCTTCAGCCATCGCTAACGGTACTTGCGCCTCTGCTTCAACAACTTTAGCACGCTGTCTTTGAACTTCTGCAATCATTTCTTGCTCTTCAGCAACTGCCAATGATCGTTTTTCTTCCGCCTTAGCTTGTGCCACACGCTTATCAGCTTCAGCTTGTTCTGCTTGTAATTTCGCACCAACGTTACGACCGACATCAACATCCGCAATATCAATCGATAGGATTTCGAAAGCTGTTCCGGAGTCCAACCCTTTACGTAAAATCGTTTGTGAAATTGAATCAGGATTTTCTAAAACTTGTGAGTGCGCTTTAGCAGACCCTACAGTTGTAACAATCCCTTCACCAACACGGGCAATAATCGTTTCTTCACCCGCACCACCAACAAGTCGCTCGATATTTGCACGTACAGTTACTTTAGCTTTTGCCTTTACTTCAATACCATTCATCGCTACACCAGCAATAATAGGTGTTTCAATAACTTTAGGGTTTACCGATACTTGTACGGCTTCAAACACATTACGCCCTGCTAAATCAATAGCTGCAGCTTGCTCAAACTCCAAATCAATGTTCGCACGTTGCGCAGCGATTAAGGCATCAATAACTAAGTTGATATCTCCACCTGCCAAGTAATGAGCCTCAAGCTCGCTTGTATCAATAATCAACCCTGCTTTAGTTGCTTTAATCAAAGGTTGAACAACTATACTAGGAGCTACACGTCTCAAACGCATTCCAATTAAATCTGAGATTTTCAGCTTTACTCCTGAAAAATAAGCCGTAATCCATAATCCAACCGGTACAAAACGGAAAAATAACGATAATATCAATATGACGATGACAGCTATAATAACGACACCGATGATACTGCCTTGAATACCTTCTTGCATAATTAAACCAGCTCCTTAACAATAATTTTTATTCCTTCTACATGAATGACTTGAACACGCGACCCTTCTCGAATAATCGCACCATCGCTAACCACATCTAGCGTTTGACCATCAATGTCAGCTTTTCCTGATGGACGAAGCGTGGTTGATGCTGTTCCCGTTTTACCAAGAAATAGCGAATAATCTTTAGCGGTTGAATAGCCTCTATTTTTTTCAAGAGCTGTTCCTAATATTAAGCTACTCTTGCCTGGCAAGAAGGTATAACCCTTCTTCAATAAAATATAAGCCGTTACAACTGCTATCACAATTGCTAACCCTAAATCCAGTAAACTTCCCCATAAATCGTTTTGATTGGAGAGATAACCTAAGCCCACCAAGACCCCACCAGTAATCCCTATCAATCCAAAATCTGGAATAAAAATTTCTAAAATTAATAAGAATATACCTGCTAAGAAGAGTAAAAAGGTTACCCATGTTCCGGTTCCTACCAAAATAAAGTAAATAAAAAAACTAATAATTGATAAACCACCAAAAACATAAAACTTGTTGGTAAAGAGCATGATGACTAAACAAATGAAGCCAATAGCCAGAAAAAGCATTTCTTTCACCTCCTGTATGTTCTGTCGTTCGTTCTACTTTATATTTTATCTTAAATTTTAAAATAAATAAAGCGACAACCTAGTAAATTTCATAACTTTGTTGTCGCTTCAATTTATTTATTTTATTGACTTGAAATAATGACTTGCCCATTTTCAACGGTTAAAGAAACAGTTTGATGTTCACTAACGTTCCCTTTTATAATCTCCTTAGCAAGTTCATTTTCGATATGGTTGGTAATAAATCGTCTTAAAGGACGTGCTCCATAATGAGGGTCATAAGCATTTTCTGCAATCCATTGACTGAGTTCTTCTGTCGCATGAAGGGTGATTTGTTTATCAGCCAGACGATTTTGCAAGTCGCCCATTATCTTATTCACGATCAGATGAATATCATTTGGAGTGAGTGGCGAGAACAAAATGGTATCGTCAATACGGTTTAGGAATTCTGGTTTAAAGCTCGCTTTTAACAAATCAAATACTTGTTTTCGTCCTTCATCCGTAATACTACCATCCATTGCCAAATTATCTAACAATAGTGGCGAGCCTAAATTACTTGTCATAATCAAAATAGTATTTTTAAAATCAACTGTCCGCCCTTTCGAATCGGTCAATCGACCATCATCCATCACTTGCAGAAGAATGTTAAAGACATCAGGATGGGCTTTTTCAATTTCATCTAGTAAAACGATTGTATAAGGACTTCTTCGAACTGCTTCTGTTAGCTGGCCACCTTCTTCATAACCCACATAGCCAGGAGGTGCTCCAACTAAACGACTAACAGCGAATTTTTCCATATATTCACTCATATCAATTCTCACTAAATGGGCTTCTGAATCAAATAGATTTTCCGCTAATGCTTTGGCTAATTCTGTTTTACCAACACCTGTTGGTCCAAGGAATAAGAATGATCCAATCGGTCTCTGTGACGATTGTAAGCCAGCTCGTGAACGTAAAACGGCATTAGTGACGCTCTCCACAGCCTCATCTTGACCAATCACACGTTTATGTAGGGTATCAGCTAGAGAGAGTAACTTTTCTTTCTCTCCTTCAACCAATCGTTTCACTGGTATAGCTGTTAACCGTTCGACTACAGCTGCGATTTCATTTTCGGTAACGGATTCTTGTACCAGCTTGCTCTCTTTTTTAGCAGCATCTTGATGGCTTTTTTCTAGACTGGCTACTTCTTTTTCAAGTTGCGGTATAGTGCCGTGTCTTAATACGGCTGCTTTTTCAAGATCATACTCAGCTTCCGCATCCTCTAGTTGTCGTCTAGCTGTTTCCAGTTCCTCACGTTTTGAGCGAACGGTTTCAGCCTCTTCCTTTTCAATCTCCCATTGCATCTTGAGACGGTTCGCTTCTTCTCTGTAATCGGCCAAGTCATTTCGAATGACCTCTAAACGCTGCAAACTCAGGTCATCAGATTCTTGTTTTAAAGCCGCCTCTTCAATTTCTAGCTGCATCAAGCGTCTGGTTACTTGGTCTAATTCGGTTGGCATAGAGTTCATTTCTACTTTAATGGTTGCACAAGCCTCATCGACCAAGTCAATTGCCTTGTCAGGCAAAAAGCGCTCTGTGATATAGCGATTTGATAAAGTTGCTGCGGCTACTAAGGCATTGTCGTGAATGGTTACACTGTGGTGGATTTCAAACCGTTCCTTCAATCCTCTTAAAATAGTGATGGTATCCTCAACAGTTGGTTCATTGACGATAACTCTTTGGAATCTCCGCTCAAGTGCCTTATCTTTTTCAAAGTTTTGTTGGTATTCATCTAAGGTTGTCGCACCAATACAATGTAGCTCGCCACGAGCTAGCATTGGTTTTAGTAAATTTCCAGCATCCATGCTACCTTCTGTTTTACCTGCACCAATAATCGTATGAATTTCATCAATAAATAAGATAATACGACCATCACTCTTCTTGACCTCTTTTAACACACTTTTCAAGCGTTCTTCAAACTCGCCCCGATATTTTGCGCCCGCAATCAGCGCACCCATATCGAGTGAAAAAATCGTTTTGTCCCGTAAGTTATCCGGTACATCTTTTCGAACGATACGTTGCGCTAACCCTTCCACAATAGCTGTTTTACCAACACCTGGTTCACCAATCAAAACTGGGTTGTTCTTGGTTTTACGTGATAGGATCCGAATAACATCCCTAATCTCTTCATCTCGGCCAATAACAGGATCATGCTTCCCACTCTTCATTGCTTGAACGAGGTCAATCCCATATTTTTCCAAAGCTTGATAGTTATTTTCTTGGTCTTGTGATGTCACACGATCGCCTCCCCTTATTTCCGCTATTTTTTCTTTTAGACGCTCTTGATTAATATTATACTGATTCAAATGCACCACTAACGGGTGATTTGAAAAAGTCATCAGTGCTAATAACAAGACATCCGTTGATAAATACTCATCCTGAAAATCTGTCATGATACGATTAGCCTCAGTCAACAATTGATATAAACCTTGACCAAACTGTTGCCCATATTGAACAGTTGCTCCTGATACTTGAGAAATCTTATCCAATTCCTTATCGATTGTCGTTTCAAACTGATCAATAGCTAACCCTAAATCACTATAAATATTAGTCGCAAGCTCATTAGGTTGAATCAGTACTTTCCATAGATGAGGAATTTCGATGAATTGGTGCTTTCGTGTCATTGCCACTTGCTGTGCTTCTGCCAGCGCTTCTTGAACGGCATGAGTCATTTTATCTCCTTGCATAGTGACCACCTCTCTTATGATTCTAAGATTATTATACGCCTATGGTCAACTAAGGTCAAAAAAATAGAGCATGATGTTTGACCATCATGCCCTCATTCCTATAAATCAATCAAATCTTTAATCTGAACAGCTAAACCAGATGCAATGGATCGATTAGCTGCTACACCTGTTAAAATAGACATTGCCCCATCAATATGACTCGCTGCTCGATTAAACGGATCATGGTCAGCAACTCCAAACAATTCATTCAATAGAATGGGATCACCACCACCATGCCCGCCTTCGCCATCTTCAATAGCAACCTCATAAGGCGCATCAAACATCGGATAAACCATAATCGATTTCACTTCAAGCGCGCCCTCATTCTCCTTGTCACCACCCGCATTGATATAAGATTTTTCAACGACCTTCATTTCAATACGGCCTTTGCTCCCATTAAATGAAATATTAAAACCTTCCCAAGGCATATAAGCATTCAACGAATAAGTTAAAATGGTACCACTTTGGTATTTAACCGTTACACCGAGCGTATCTTCAATCGATATATCATCTGAAAATACACTTCGATCTCGGATATAGCCACTATCTGCTTCCGCTTTTAAATAAAGTTCACGCAACTCTTCATTACTATTTAAATCGATGGCAAACGGATCATCTTTGGCCGCTGGAGAACCGGTGCTACGATAATAAAAATCCGTTACGCCACGTTTTTCTGCATTTTTCATGCCATAGAAATTCAGATCACCAAAGGCAAATACTGTCTTAGGGTAGCTATTTAACCAAAAGTTAACGAGGTCAAAGTGATGAGTTGATTTATGAACCAATAAACCACCACTATTCACTTTATTACGGTGCCACCTTCTAAAATAATCAGCCCCATGTTCTGTATTTAATAACCACTCAAAGTGAATGGAGAACACATCACCAATCACACCATCTCGAATCAACTCACGAATCTTCGTATTGTGTGGCGCATAGCGATAATTAAAGGTTACCCGAAGCGAACGGCCTGTTCATTTTTCAGCATCAATGATGGCTTGCGCCTTTTCTTCATCAATCGTCATCGGTTTTTCTGAAATAACATCATAGCCCTTTTCCATAGCCCGAATAATATAATCATGATGAGTGCGATCAACCGTTGTAACAATAACAAAATCAGGCTTCAATTCATCCAACATTTGGTCAAACTTTGTATAGTGATAAGTCGGCACCTTTGGATGACCATGCCGCTCTAGTAATGTATTCGCAAAATCCATTCTCGTTTGTGAAACATCACAAAACCCAACTACTTCACTTGTTTCATGATAGGTACCAGCAATCGCTTCATAGAAAAAGCGAGCCCGCCCCCCTGTTCCAACTTGTACATAACGTTTCTTCATGATTAGCCTACTTTCCTAGTTCATTATCGTGCTACTTTTTTGTATGCGCTTTCCAAACATAGAGATAGCTTATCACATCAAAACTTAGGATAAAATAGGATAATCCGACTTTTTTGTATAAATATTTAATGAATTTGAAGGGGATTGCAATAAAAAAGCTGTTAAGAAAATAATTTCTTAACAGCTTTCTCTATTTTATTAGCGTATCCCCAATGCAATCCTTGCATAGCGACTCATGCGTTCAGTTGTCCATGCTGGATACCAAACTAGCTTTACTTTAATATCCGTTACTTCTGGGACTGATTTTAAAGCACGATGGATTTCATCTGTAATGACATCTGCTAGTGGACAGCCCATCGTTGTTAGAGTCATATTCACTTGGCAAAAACCATTTTCTTCTATCAAAACTTCATATATTAAACCTAAATTCACAATGTCAATCCCTAGTTCAGGATCGATAACTTGTTCTAAGGCCATTAAGACACGTTCTTTTATTTCTTCTATTTCTTCTAGCGTATAATTTTCTGACATAGTTTGTTCACTCCTTTACGAAGGGTTTGATTTATCATAGCAAGTTTGCAAGTGTTTTTCAATCCTCTATTGCAAGGCTAAAAATTGCGCTGTTTTCACAAAGACATCATTCGGTACTTTATGACCATGTCCTTCGTAGTAATCGTATTCCATTTGAATGGCAAATGATTTACCTTTAACCATAGAAACGAAGGCTTCTGTTTGACTAAACGGCACACTATTATCTTCCTTACCGTGCCAAATGTAAAACGGACGTCCTGCTATTTTTTCAGGATGTTCTTGTAAGCTGAATGGTTTGAATGCTGCCATTGCCGATTCAATATCAACGGTTTTTATATCAGGCATTCCTTCAACCCAAGATGAGGTTACTAACCATTTTGTAAAGCCAATCGGATCTGGATTTCCCATCAATGATGCAGCTGAGTAAATCCAAGGATACTTAGCAAGAGCTATGCAGGTTGTAATGCCGCCCATTGAGAGTCCTGCTACTGAAATTTTACCCTTATAAATGAGATCACGAGCTTGATAGTAATCAACCAGAACCGGCAATTCTTCTACATTATGATGAATAATCGACCAAAACTCCATTTCTTTTGGACCATCGTAGTATTCATTTTTTCGCTCGCCATGTAAAAAAGCATCCGGCAAGATGACACGGAAACCTTTTTGTGCAAGTTCATAGCCGGCTTCTAAACTTTTTTCTTTTTGTCCAGTAATACCGTGAAAAAAAACGACCAGCGGGCATTTTTCTTCTTTCAGTTTATAGTCGACCATTTCTATTATGGGTAATTGGTTAATGACTTTTCTTTCTATTGAAATCATGGCTTCCTCCTGATATAAGCGAATTCTATAGCTATTTCTTAGTATTTAGTGTAACATAAGATGACAAATTCCAGTACACGAAAGGAAACTTTTAACAAAATGAATAAAAAACTTATTGCGATTGATTTAGATGGGACAACCCTCAACAATCAATCATTGTTATCTCAAAAAACGGTTCAAACACTCCAGCTTCTGCAAGAAGATGGTCATCACATTTTAATTGCAACTGGTCGTCCATATCGTAATAGTAAGCATCTCTATTCAGAATTAGGGTTGAAATCCCCTATGGTCAATTTTAACGGCGCGCTTTGCCATATGCCAGGCAGTAAAAATTGGTCGAGCTATTACCACAAAACAATTGATTCTAACTTAGTTATGGATATTTTGGCAAAGCAAGATGATTTAGGCTATAACTGGCTAACAATTGAAGGTCAAGAAACACTTTATTCTTCAACTGTTAAAATTCCGCCGAGTGAATTTTTCCCAGAAAATACCCTATCTACCCTTGTCACAAGCCAAACCAAATTGGATGGCAATCCAACATCATTAAATCTTTATATTGACGAAGCAAGACAAGAAGCTATCCGTCAACGTTTGTTAGATGAATATGGTAGCGAAACCTTATCGGTGCGCACTTGGGGTGGTTCACTACCCTGCTTGGAAATCGTTGCTCCTGGCATCCAAAAAGCAATCGGCGTTGACCGAGTGGCGAGCTACTATAACATTAATCGCCAAGATATTCTTGCTTTTGGTGACGAAGATAACGACTTTGAAATGCTTGATTATGCCGGTCATGGCGTTATGATGAAGAACGGTATTGATCGTCTTCGCTCTGTTGCCAATGATGTCACTGCTTTTACCAATGACGAGGACGGCCTAGCCCTTTATCTAGAAAATTACTTTAGTTTATAAGAATGTCTCCCCTATTCAGGTTTCTGAGTAGGGGATTTTTTGTAGTTAGTCTTAAAAAAACAACTTCAGTTGCTATTTTTTAGCTGAAGTCGGTTAAAACTGCTTTTTAAACAACTTCAGCTGATTTTTTCTTCCTGAAGTCGGTTAAAATCGCTTTTTGAACAACTTCAGGGCAAAATTTGGAGCTGAAGTTGTTTTTTGAGTCACTATACAAAATAAAAAACAGCTTGTAGGATGAATTTCCTACAAGCTGTTCATTATATAAATTCGGCTGTTTCTATAACTTTTATTTTTGGATCCAACGATTGAATCACCGGACAATTTCTTGATACAAGCTTCAGACAGCGAATAGCTTTATCTTGTTGGTCTTCAGTAACCTTCAAATAAAACGTGAGGCTAATACTATCAATTGGGCCTACTCGGTCTTCTGTATCTCTTGTATAAGAAGCGATCACTTTTTCAAATTCAAATGCTACCTTAGAATTCTCGAGAACTTCTTGGTATACATAAGCACCGCAAGCTGCTGCTGCAGCAACGAGGCTTTGAACAGGTGAGTAACCTTTGTCTCTTTTAAGCGTCCAATCTTCTTGGCTGCCAGTTAATGTCATTCTATCTGACTCATAGTAGAGTGTTAGTTTATCATCCACCTGATTCAGCTCCTCTTATTCGGCTGGGCCTGTAATTTTTTCAACTTCTTCTAAAACGTGCTTCACGACATTTGATCCTACAACGAGCATTTCATAAAGCGGACGAACATCTTCAGTTGTTTTCGCCATTGTCTTCATTAAAACTTCGCCGTCATTAGCTAAGCATACTTTATAGTAGAAAGCTTTCGTTAAGTTTAACTCGTTTAGAACCTCTAATAGTTGCGTTTTGTCGCTGTAGTTTGTTAAATAAGCGATTTGTTTAAAGGTAATCTGGAAATCAACAACATCTTCGCCATTAATGACAACAATACCAAATGGTACTTTTTTACCCGGACCTGCCATAAATGATCCTTGATATAAAGTTTGGTTATTAACAATTTCTTGTTTCTTTAATGGTAATTTTTTCTCTGCGAATAATTTATCTAGTTCATCTAAAATCTGCACAACAGTTTCCCCTCTCAAACTTACTCCCTTCAGTATAACATAAATGAAAACGGTGCCTAGTTGAAAATAAAAAAAAGCTAGATTTTACAATCTAACTCTTCAAAATTTATTATTTAAAGACACCAAATCCGCCAGTCCAGCTGATTTTTTCTGCTGCAGCTAGAGAGATTTGTAGGAAACCAATCGCTTCTAATTCACGCGCACGTTTTAATGCTCCTGCATCAATAACAGCTAGGCAGCTTCCTTCTAGTGCTTTTGTGACTGTTTCTTTTGCTTCAGCATCATCTGAAGCAAGTAAAACTGTTGTTTGATGGCTGTCAGCGACTTTTTTAGCCGCTAGCGTTCCACCAAAGTTTGTATTAAATCCTTTTACAACTGCTGCTTCTGGTAGTGCTGTTGCAATAACTTGCGCAGCTGAACTATCTGCATCAACAACTAAACCATCGAATGTTTCAAAATCAACCGGGTTAGTAATATCAATAATAATTTTGCCAGCAAATTTGTCTTTGTTTTTAGAAATAATGCCCTCAACTGCTCCATAAGGTACTGCAAAAACAACAATGTCTCCGATTTGGTCGACTTCTGAATTTGAATTAATAAAATTAACTTGGTTACCTGCGTCCTCAAAGTTTTGTCCAATAACTGTTCCCATGTTACCTTTTCCAAAAATTGTAATAGCTGTCATTATCCATTCTCCTCTTTTATCTGTATTCAGCTTTCGTTCAGCTGTTGTCTATAGATATACTTTAATCTATCTACTTACTAAAAGGAAGTACGAACTTTATGATTAGCTACTTACTTACAAGTAAGTAATGGGTCACCTCAAGGAGAACGTTTATTTTATTTCTTTTAAGTAGGTTTCACCCCAGCGATTCATTTCATCAATAATCATTCTTAAAGACTCACCTAATGTCGTTAACTTATATTCAACACGAGGCGGAACTTCCGGATAGACAATTCGTTCTACAATACCGTCAGCTTCCATCTTTTTCAAATTGTCTGTTAGGACCTTTTGGCTGATACCTTCCACTGCTTTATGGAGTTCACCAAATCGTTTCGTTTCTTTTAATAACTCTCTTAAAATAAGCAGCTTCCATTTATTACCAATCAATTCCACTGTTTTAGCAACTGGACAGCTTGGTAGCTCTTCTTTCGTTAACATGCTAATCCCTCACTTTATTTGTAAGCCTTCATTATAATCTATTCTATAGGAAGTCTAAACATTTGCCAAATAACAAAAAGAACCCAGCCATAATGACTGGGTTCACGTTTATCGAAAGAGTTAATCTTAACGACGACGTTCTGCGATACGAGCAGCTTTTCCGTGTAATGCACGCAAGTAGTATAGTTTCGCACGACGTACTTTACCGTGACGAACAACTTCGATTTGTGCTACACGTGGAGTGTGGATTGGGAATGTACGTTCAACCCCAACACCGTTAGACATTTTACGAACAGTGTAAGTTTCGCTGATTCCTTGTCCACGACGTTTGATAACAACGCCTTCGAACAACTGAATACGTTCTCTAGTTCCTTCAACAACGCGTGCGTGAACACGAACAGTGTCTCCAGGACGGAAATCAGGAATATCATTACGTAATTGTTCTTGTGTAATTGATTCGATTAAGTTCATTTCTTTTTCTCCTTCCAACAAACATTCATGCATAGATTTCTTCTATCAGCGGAATATCGTTATCTCGAGTAGTTTCCTACTCACTCGTAAGAGTTTAACATAGTTTCGAATAGCTGTAAAGTATTTTTTCTTTATAGCTGATCCATTTCTGCTTTAATTTCTTGTAGCCATTTTTCCTGTTGTTTCGTTAGTATAATCTCTTCCAACAAGTCAGGGCGTCTCTCTAATGTCTTGCGTAAGGATGCTTTTTCTTGCCATTCAGCAATCTTAGCATGGTTCCCACTGAATAACACTTCGGGTACTTCATCGCCTCTAAAATCGCGAGGACGCGTGTATTGTGGGTGTTCCAATAAACCTGTTGAGAATGAATCGGTTTGATTGGATAGCGTATTACCCAATGCTTCTGGCAATAAGCGAACCACACTATCAACAATGACCATCGCACCAAGTTCGCCACCCGTTAGAATAAAGTCACCGATTGAAATTTCATCAGTCACATGTGCTTTAATCCGTTCGTCAAAACCTTCATAATGGCCACAAATAAATACTAAGTGCTCTTCTTGCGCCAGTTCCTCTGCTAAAGCTTGGTTGTAGGTTTGCCCAGCTGGATCCATCAGAATAATTCTTTTTTTCGTCTCAGGGTAAGCCTCTTTAATAGCATCAATACTATCTACAATCGGTTGTGCTTTAAGCAGCATACCTGCTCCGCCACCAAAGGGATAGTCATCCACCATATTGTGTTTATTATCAGAAAAATCACGAAAGTTTGTCGTTTCAATCGAAAGCAAGTCCTTTTCAATGGCTTTTCCAATAATCGATTCGCTTAGTGGTCCTTCAAACATAGTAGGAAAGAGGGTTAAAATATCAATTCTCATTAATCTAACAGTCCTTCCATAATGCTAACCACTACGCGTCCTTCTTCTAAGTTAACTTCTTTAACAACATCATCAATGTAAGGGAGTAGAATGTCTTTTTTCGCCTTACCTTTGACAACCCAAACATCATTGGCTCCAGGTGACAGAATTTCTTTAATTTCGCCTAGCTCTTCGCCTTCATCAGTCACAACCGATAGGCCAATAATTTGATGGTAGTAATAGTCTTCCCCTTCAAGCTCTTGGATGTGTTCTTTAGAAACTTTTAGTTCAGATCCTTTATAGATTTCAACATCTTCGATGCGCGGATGGTTTTCAAATGTTAGTAAATCAAAGTTTTTGTGCTTGCGGTGGCTCTTAACGGTTACTTTACCAGTTTCCTTACCATCTTGAAAAATAGTCAATAACGAACCTTTTTTATAGCGTTCATTAGCGAAGTCTGTCACTGAGATTACGCGAACTTCGCCCTTTAACCCTTGAGTATTAACGATCTTACCAACTGCTAAATAATTCTCCATCTGATCACCTCTTTATTTTTTCCTTTAATACAAAAAAAGGGACAAGTTCACCTTTTCAAATGAATGTCCGCTTTTGTTTGTATGTATCTGTTCTAATAGTGTCTTAAAAACCTACTCTGCTCCCTCTATAACTAGACGAACACGCTTCGATTTTTTAGTCCGAACACTATACACAATCGTACGAATTGCGCGAGCAACTCGACCTTGTTTGCCAATGACGCGTCCCACATCATCTGGATGAACAGCAAGGTGATATTCATAAAACTCTTTGGTTTCCTTAATATCAATCGTGATGTCATCTTGATGCTCAACTAGGGGCGCCACCATTGTAAGAATCAATTCTTGAATATCAGGCATAAAACCACCATCCTTTTGGTTGAATTGAATGCTTCTGAATACAATGATCTAAAAAGCTTATTTAGCTAATTTAGAGTCGTGGAATTTCTTCATGATACCTTCTTGGGAAAGTAAGTTTCTTACAGTATCAGATGGTTGTGCACCATTTGCTAACCATTTTAAAACTAATTCCTCATCAAATTTGATTTCTGCTGGTTCAACAACTGGGTTGTAAGTACCAACTTTCTCGATGAAGCGACCATCACGTGGTGCGCGGGAATCAGCTACAACAATTCTGTAGAATGGATTTCTTTTAGAACCCATACGTTTTAGACGAATTTTCACTGCCATTTTTTAAATACACCTCCATCTATCTCAATCTCACAAGAGCTATCATACCAGTTTAATATGAGCTTGTAAAGTATTTTTTCTTTACAGTCTTATCTTTTTTTCTTTTTCTTCTTTTTGCCCAGTTTTCGAGACATTTGTTTCATAGCTAGTTGACCTAACTTGCCTTTTGGACCGTTACCTAAGAGACCTTCCATACCAGCAAAATTACCCTTAGACATTTGGTTCATCATTTTACGTGACTCATTAAATTGTTTGATCATACGGTTTACTTCTTGTAATGAGCGCGCTGATCCTTTAGAAATACGACGACGTCTGCTTTGTGAAAGTAAATCAGGATTCTCACGTTCTTCTGGTGTCATAGACATGACAATAGCCTTCATATGAGCCATATCTTTTGGATCAACTTTAACTTGGTCAATTCCTGGTAAATTACTCATTCCTGGAATCATTTTTAATAGATCTTCAATTGGTCCCATATTAGAAACTTGGTCCATTTGATCGATGAAATCATTAAAGTCAAATGTATTCTCACGAATCTTTTCAGCCATTTCTTTAGCTTTATCTTCATCGTAATCTTGTTGTGCACGCTCAATCAGCGTTAACATATCTCCCATACCTAGGATACGAGATGCCATACGATCTGGGTAGAATGGTTCGATGTCGTCAAGCTTTTCTCCTTGACCGGTAAACTTAATTGGTTTACCTGTAACCGAACGAATAGACAAGGCAGACCCACCACGCGTGTCACCATCAAGCTTAGTTAAGATAACCCCTGTTATACCTAACTGTTCATTAAAGGCTTTCGCTACGTTAACAGCATCTTGCCCTGTCATCGCATCCACAGTAAACAGAATTTCATCTGGTTCAACTGCTGCCTTAATATTTTTCAATTCGGTCATCAGGTTTTCGTCAACGTGCAAACGACCTGCCGTATCAATAATAACAAAGTCGCGACCTTGCATTTTTGCTTCTTCAACTGCTTCAGTTGCGATTGCTACAGGATTAGCATCAGTTCCCTTTGCATAAACAGGAAAATCTAATTGCTTACCAATCGTTTGTAATTGATCAATCGCTGCTGGACGATAAACGTCAGCTGCAGCTAATAATGGGCGTTTATTTTCACGCTTCTTCATGTAGTTTGCTAATTTACCAGCTGTTGTTGTCTTACCAGCCCCTTGCAAACCAACCATCATAACAACTGTTGGTGGTTTTTTAGCAAAAATAAAGGGTTCTTGTTCGCCACCCATTAATTCAGTTAATTCTTCATTAACAATTTTAACGACTTGTTGTGCAGGCGATAGTGATTCTAGTATATCTGAACCTAATGCTCGTTCATTTACTTTTCTAACAAAGTCTTTAACGACTTTAAAGTTAACGTCCGCTTCTAGCAATGCTAGACGAACTTCACGCATCATTTCTTTAAGGTCAGCTTCTGTAATTCTGCCTTTTTTACCAATTTTAGTCATTGCGCCTTGGAGACGTTCTGATAAACCTTCAAATGCCATTTATAGTCACATCCTATTTTTCTTATTCATCTAATGTTTCAATTTGTGAAATCATTTTTTGTAAATCGTGGTCCCCTGGATAGGTTGTTGCCGAATATGTTTTTAATTGCTCTAAACTTTCTTGTCTTAGTAAAAAGTTCTCAACTAAATGAAGTTTTTTTTCATAACTAACTAATATTTTTTCCGTGCGCTTGATATTATCATAAACGGCTTGTCGGCTCACTTCAAATTCATTAGCTATTTCACCTAAAGAATAATCATCACCATAATAAAGAGAAAGATAGCCTCTCTGCTTATCGGTTAGCAGAACATTATAAAACTCAAATAATGTGTTCATATAATTGGTTTTTTCCAATTCCATATCTGTTCCTCCTCTTCTTTAAGTGTCAAGTTGAAACCTTTACATCACTCATAAGAATACCGATAAATAGCCTATTAGTCAAGATAAAAACAGAGCCAACAACCTGTTACTTTGGAATGTGCGATACAAGCTGGAAAAGTTCGCTGTATCTTACATGAAAGCAAAAAATAAGCTGAGATAATTATCCCAGCCTATCCTTACACTTATTTTTTCACTTCAACGAGATCTTTTACAAGTCCGTAAATGTATTGTTCAGGATCGAAGACTTGGAGATCATCCATGCTCTCACCAAGACCAACAAATTTAACTGGAATAGCCATTTCTTGGCGGATGGCTAAAATAACCCCACCCTTAGCTGTTCCATCTAATTTTGTTAAAATCAAACCAGTCACATCGGTTGTTTCCTTAAACTGTTTTGCTTGAATCAAGGCATTTTGTCCCGTTGTGGCATCTAACACCAATAGCGTTTCTGATGCGCCACCAGGAACCTCTCGTGTGATAATGCGGTTGATTTTTTCTAATTCTTTCATCAAGTTAACTTTATTTTGTAATCGGCCTGCTGTATCAATCAGTAAGTAGTCATAGTTATCTTGCTGACCTTTTTTCAAAGCGTCAAAGACAACTGCAGCTGGATCAGATTGAGCGTTACTAGTTACAACATCAACACCAACTCGTTCTCCCCATACTTCAAGTTGCTCAATCGCTCCTGCACGGAATGTATCTCCCGCTGCAAGTAAAACTTTCTTACCTTCGCTCTTCAGCTTGTGGGCATACTTACCAATCGTCGTTGTTTTACCAACACCGTTTACCCCAACAAACAGAATAACGGTTAGACCATCTTTGTTCTCATTAATAGTTGGTAGACCGACTTCACCTTTTTCGTAGATCTCTACCATTTTTTCAACGATAACATTTTTAACTTGCTCGCCAGTACGAACGTTCTTCAGTTTAACTTCTTCTCTTAGTACATCTGAAATCGCTAATGTCATATCAAAACCAACATCGGCAGAAATTAAAATTTCTTCTAAGTCATCAAAAAAGTCTTCATCAACTTCTCTAAAACCTGCGAATAATTCATTAATTTTATCTGAAAAGCTTTTACGGGTCTTTTCCATCCCTTTATCATATTTTTCAATGACAATACGTTTCTCCTCATTTACCGGCTGTGTCGTAACATCTTCACCGGTAAAGGCACGTTTAATACGGTCAAATAATCCCATTTTGTCACATCCTAACGTTTTTATAAGACTAATTCATAAATAGCATGGGCAATGCCGTCTTCGTCATTGGTTTTTGTAATAAAGTCTGCATAGGCCTTCACTTCATCACGTGCATTTTCCATGACAACTGCTGTCCCAGCATATTCAAACATAGCAAAATCATTTTCTTCATCACCACAAGCCATGACTTCTTCTTTAGTGATTCCTAAAATTTGACAGAGTGCATCAATACCAGTACCTTTGTTGACTTGTGGATTCATTACTTCATACAGTAAAGGACGCGATTTCATCATCGAATAATTTTCAGTGTAATCAGCTGGAATCTTAGCAATAGCATCATCTAAAATATCGGGTGAGATACAGTAAACCACCTTGTTAAAGCGGTGGTCCTCTGTGAAATCATCAATTGATTTTTTAATAAATGGCAAACTCGCACTCATCAAACTTGGGTATAATGAGTCTCTTCCTGCTGGATAATCTGGCTCATAGACGTACTCTAAGTCTAGCATATTCATTGGAATGTTTAAGTCATTCGCTAGCTTGTATAGGTCTTTTATTTGATCATAGCTTAAGGTTTTCTCTGAAACAATCTCAGATGTATTATTCTTTTGAACGAGTCCGCCGTTATAGGTAATTGAATAATCACCCTCATCCATCAGATCGAGTTCTTCTAAATAACGTTGAATCCCTTTTAAGGGTCTTCCTGAGCAAAGGACAATTTTAACGCCCTTTGCCTTAGCTAAGCTAATCGCCTTTTTATTTTCTTCACTGATGTGTTTTTCTGAATCTAGTAAGGTGCCATCTAAATCTAGTGCAATTAATTTTATCATGCAACATTCTCTCCTATTCATCGTCCTCATCATTAAATTTTACTGAAGCTAAACGAGAAACACCAGAATCTTGCATAGTAACGCCATACAAAACATCGGCTTCTTCCATCGTCCCTTTTCGATGAGTAATCACAATAAACTGTGTGTTACTCTCGAACGAGGTTAAATACTTACCAAATCGAACGACATTTGCTTCATCCAAAGCTGCTTCTACTTCATCTAAAATACAAAACGGCACTGGCGATACTTCAATAATAGAAAATAACAGTGCAATGGCTGTAAAAGCTTTTTCACCGCCAGACAATAAACTTAAGTGCTGTCGTTTTTTTCCAGGAGGCTGCGCAACAATCTCGATACCCGTCTCCAATAGGTTAGAGGGATCGGTTAATTCAATGGTTGCCTTACCACCACCAAACAAGCGCGGGAAGGTTTGTTCAAATTGATTTTTTATTGCCATAAAAGTTGTTTCAAAGCGTTGTGAGACTTCTTCGTCAATCTCTTCCATGGCCTGTAAGAGCGTGGCTTTCGCTTCTAAAAGATCTTCTTGCTGTTTGCTTAAGAATTCATAACGTTCAAAAATACGATCATACTCTTCAATTGAAGTCAGGTTAATTGGTCCTAAATGATTAATCTCATTCTTAAGTTGTTTCACTTTTTGAGAGGATTCTTCAATTGAAAGTTGCAATGGGTAATCTTGACGTGCAGCTTCATAAGTTAACTCATATTCTTCACTCAAACGGTTCAAATGATGGTCAATGGCCACCTCAAATCGTCCAGAAGAACTTTCTAATTTAGCTAGTTGCTCCAAGGCTGATTTAATAGCCTCGTTTGTTTCTTGTAACTGATTATTTTTTTCCTCAACCTCTTGATCACGTTGCTTTTTACTGTCACGTTTTTCTTTCAAGAGAAGCGTATAGTGTTGTTTATCCTTTTTACTTAAGGTCAACTGCTCAACAATGTCATCAATAGATTGGAATTCTGTATGCTCTACTTTAGAGCTCTCTTCCAAGCTAGCTTCAATTGCTGTCACGGTAGCGACTTCGTTATCAACTAATTCTTTGGTGTTTGCAATATCACGTCGTAGTTGTTTTTCTTGCTCTTTAACGACAGCTAGACTTTGTTGGTCTTGTTGAAGCGTTTGTTGCAAGCTTTGAAGAAGCTTTTGGCGTTCTTCTTCATTCAAAGTAGAATCTGCCATTGTTTGTTTCAAGCGCCCAATCTCAGTCGTTAGCTTGTCGCTTTGTTGACGAGCAGTATCTAAGTCAGTTGTCATTTGTTCCAACTGAGTCTGAACCAACTTCGCTTCGTAGCGATAAGTTAATAGCTCTTCTTGTAGCTGTTTTAGGCTATCTTCTTCTCGCTTTTTACTGCTTGCTAGGTTGTCTAATTCATAGCCCAGCTTACTTTTTTCTTGCTGTAAGAAAGCATAACGATTTCTACCCTTAGTGACCTCTTCTTGAATGTTGCGGTACTTTTCTTCAATCGTTTTATAAATCAGCGTGTGCTCATCAATATAGTCGGTTAGTTTCTGAATGCTATTCTTACGACTAAAGACAGATGCACTTTGTTGTTTCTTACTCGCTCCACCTGTCATCGATCCACCTGCATGAATCACATCTCCCTCGAGTGAAACGATTCGATAGCGGTTTTCAATACGTTTGGAAATCGCTACACCCGCCTGGAGATTCTCAGCAATAATCGTTGTGCCAAGTAAATTTTCAGCAATAGCTTGATAACTCGTGTCAAAAGTAATTAAATCTGACGCTATACCAATAAATCCTGCTATCGACTGTAATTCATGAATAAGGTAAGACGGCATTTGGCGTGACTTAATAACGGTTAAAGGTAAGAAGGTCGCCCGTCCTAAGCGATTGCGTTTTAAAATATTGATACAGGTTGAAGCTGCTTCAGTGTCATCAACGACAATGTGTTGAATAGCTGTTCCTAAAGCTGTATCAATAGCCAAGGTATAGGTGTCGGGAACATGGAATAACTCGCCGACTGGACCACGAACACCGTTTATCTTATCTCTTCTTTTTAGTATTTCCTTAACACCTTGGTAGTAGCTAGCATAGCTATCTTCCAATTCTTGCTGACTTTCTTTTCGAGCTTCAGCTTGCTGAAGGTTTCTGGACAGCGTTAATAGCTCTTCATTATAGGTCTTTATTACCGCTTCATGATCAGCTAATGCTTTCGCTTGTATTTTCTCTTCGTCTTGGTAGTTAGTCAGTTGATTTTCCAACTCTTGATACTGGGCATCTAAATTCCTAACTAAATCTGCTTTCTGAGACTCGCCTTGGCTGTTCTCAGCAATTTTAGCTTGTAAGTTTTGGTATTTATCCTCAGCTTGTTGGACATCTTTTTCAAGTTGAAGAATCGTATTTTTATTTGATGATTGATCTTGAAGTGTGTCGATATAAGTATCTCTTAGCTGCTGAATATGCTCATTTTTATCTGCAGACAATTGCGAGACCTTTTCGAGTAATTCTTCAACTTTGGCTTCAAGCTCTTTTCGATCTGTTTGTTTGAGGGCAATTTCTTCTCTCAGTTTAGCTAATTTGACCGTTTGTTTTTCAATCAACTGTTTTTTCTCAGCTAATAGGCGTTCTTGGTCTTCTTTGTTTTTAGCAGAAAAGCCTGCCTTTTGATCAAGAATATTTTTCTGCCCTTCTAACTGCTCTATTTTTCTAACAATAGCCACATACTCATCTTGTAGTTTATCTAAGGCCTCATCTTCAACCTTAGCATGCTGATGGCTATCAGCTAATGATGCCTTCAATTGTTTTTGTCGGCTCTCTAAATTAGTTAGTTGCTCTTGATAATGTTCAATTTCTTTTTTACCAAGTTGCCACTGCTCATTTAGCGTTTCAATCTCTACTGCGATAAGGGCAATCTCTATTTCACTCAGAGCTGCTCTCTTTTCTTTGTATAAAAGAGCGGTATTACGTTGTTTTTCAAGTGGTTCTAATTGATTAGTAATTTCATGTAAAATATCTTCTACGCGGTTCAAATGTTCCTGAGTATCAGAGAGCTTTCTTTCAGCATTGACCTTACGATTTTTATATTTAGCAATTCCAGCAGCATCTTCAAATATTGACCGGCGCTCTTCTGGTTTATTTTGAAAGATTTGTTCAACCTTTCCTTGAGAAATCATGGAGAAGGAATCCTTCCCAATCCCTGAATCCATCAAGAGATCCGTAATATCTTTTAAACGGCATGGCTTCTTATTAATAAAACAATCGCTGTCGCCATTGCGATTGATGCGTCGCGTTAAGCTGACTTCTGTAAAATCAATCGGTAATGTCCGGTCTTCATTGTTTAGGACTAAGGTTACTTCAGCGATATTGATGGGTTTTCTCGATTGAGAGCCCGAAAAAACAATATCATTCATTTTTTTACCGCGCAGGTTACGGGCTGATTGCTCTCCCAATACCCATCTGACAGCTTCAGATAAATTGCTTTTCCCACTCCCATTTGGTCCAACAATAGCCGTTACGCCTTTGTCGAATTCAATGATTGTTTTATCAGCAAAGGATTTAAACCCTGTCATCTCAATTCTTACGAGCTGCAAATAAAACATCCTTTCATAACATTTATTTTTTTAGGGACTTGTTTAATGCCATTTGAGCCGCATTTTGCTCCGCACTCTTTTTACTTGTACCACTACCGCGTCCAAGTACATCACCATTCACAAAAACAGCGACTTCAAAATGTTTAGCATGTGACGGCCCTTCTTCTAGCACCGTTTGATATTTAATTTGAATATCGCCATCTTTTTGTAATTCTTCCTGCAAAAGTGTTTTATAATCCATCGCATGGGAAAAAGCATCCTCTTTAATTTTCGAAAGCACAACACGGTAAATAAAGTCTTTAGCTGCTGGCATGCCTTGATCAAGAAATAAAGCGCCAATAAATGCTTCGAATAAATCACAAAGCAGCGCTGGTCTCTTTCGACCATTCATCCGCTCTTCGCCTTTTCCAAGACGAATAAACTGATCAAAGCTACATTCCTTAGCAAAGGCAGCTAGACTTGGTTCGCAGACAATTTGAGCGCGTAGGCGAGTTAATTTCCCTTCATTCCATTCTGGATAATGGTGGAATAAAAACTCCGATACAACAACTTCTAAGACTGCATCTCCTAAGTATTCGACTCTTTCGTTATGCTTCAATTGTAATTGACGATGCTCATTCACATAGGATGAATGAGTAAATGCCTCCTCTAGTAATGAGTCATTACGGAAGCTGACATTAAATTGCGTTTGAATCATATTTTTTAAGTCTTCCATTATTCTCCTCCTTTCATCATTTACATACTCCCATATTATACGTCAAAATAAGCATTCTTGCACCCTTATCCTAAAGAAAGAGCACGCTATAAAAAAAGAAAGAGCTGAATAAATCAGCCCTTTCTTATCATTCAATTCGAATTAGTATGCAGTTTCGCTTGTTAATTCTACAACTTCCCAACCATCAGTTGTTCCGTATGTAATATCGTAGTTCTTAACGCGGTTGTTAACTGCGAATACTTCTGAACGCCACAATGTTGGAATAACGGGTACGTTATCAAACATGAATTGTTGCCATTCGCGGAATGCTTCAAACTTGTACTCTGGATCGAATGAAGCTTCAGAGTTAATCTTGTCTAGGATAGCAGTATGCTCATCGCTCACATAACGTGTGAAGTTAAATGATGCTGTTTCGCCATATAGACCTGTTGGGTTTGGATCACTACCAGTTCCCCATGCAGCTTGGTAAACATCGATTTGCTCATCGTCAGCTTCTAACATATCGTAGAATGCTTGGAATTCGATCAAACGTCCTGTTGAAAGTTGGACATTCAATCCAATATTTTGCCATTCTTGGATGTAGTATTGTGCGATTGGTTCAGCAGTTGCACCACCAGCCATAGATGCAAAGTTAATTACTAACTCTTCACCTTCTGGCGTTTCACGGAAGCCGTCACCATCAGTATCTTCGTAACCAGCGTCATCTAAGATAGATGCAGCTAATTCTGGATCATAGTAGAAACCTTCGATATCTTCGTTTACGAATTCACCGAATACTGGTGGAATCATTGCTTTCGCATTTTCACGTAGTCCTTGGTAGAACTCAGTTGCGATAGCGTTGTTGTCGATTGCGTAAGCCATTGCTTTACGTAGTTCAACATCTCCCATTTTTGCATCTGGGTCAGTAACGTTTTTAGCCGGTTCAATTACCTTACCATCTTCATCTGTTACAGCTGGTTCCCAGTGTCCTAATTTAAATCCTAGGTAAGTGTATGCTAGTTCTTGACGTCCTAATAGTGTTATATTTTCAGAATCTTTATAGGTATCGTATTGGTCAGTAGGCATTGAGGCAACGTCGTAGTTACCATTTTGCATTTCTGATACGATTGTTTCAGGAGCAACAACTTCTGCAATTACGCCATCCAATTTAGGAGCGCCTTTCCAGTAGTATTCGTTTGCTTCGAATTCTACAGACTCACCAGCTGTGATTGATTTCACGCGGAATGGACCTGCAGAAACTGGGTTGTTACGAACTTCTGGTGATGCAGCCATATCTTTGATTGCAACTTCGCCAAGTTGATGTTTAGGCATTGGGTAACCCCAGATACCACCACCTGATTGTAAAATAGATGGGTTAACTTCAATGTATTGGATAGTAATGTTTTTATCATCAATAATTGTAATACCAGAAATTTTATCTGCTTCACCGCTGTGGTACTCTTCCATACCAACGATGTTAGCAAAGTCCGCACCATAACGTACGCCTTCATATTCTGGGCTACCAATCACTTCATAAGAGAATAAGACGTCTTCTGTTGTTAGTGGTTCGCCGTCAGACCATTTTAGGTCATCACGCAATGTAATTGCGATTGTTCCAGCCTCTTGATCAAACTCAAATGTTGCCATACCGTCTTGAGATAGCATGAAGCTCTCATCAACTGAGAATAGTGATTCATGAGAGAATCCCATTAATTCAGAATCATATGCATCTTCATAAAATTCTGGTGAGAAAATCCCTTGGAATGGTGAACTTGAAACAAGCGCATAGTTCAATACGCCACCTTCAATTGCTGCTTCATCATTTGACATCACAGTGTCAAATTCTACAACACCTGACGCTTCTCCGCTTTCTCCAGCAGATGAATCGTTCGCTCCATTATCGCTACTATCAACGTTATCAGAACCATTGCTTTGGCATGCTGCCAAAGTTAATACAAATGCACTCAAAGAAAGTAAACCTAATTTTTTCTTCATCATACATAATTCCTCCCTTTTCTTAACCTAGTCTTTGTTTAGAGTCTGCCGCACGCTGCAACGCTTGGCCGACATAGTTTATACTCAGCATCAATACTAATATTAATAGTGACGCTGGTAACCAAACCCATGTTTTATTTTCAATGACATCTGGGGATGTCGCATACCCAATCAGTGTTCCTAAACTTGGGACACTTGACGGTAAACCGAAACCAAGGAAGCTTAATCCTGTTTCAATACCGATATTCCCTGCAAAGTTCAATGTTGAGTTAACAATAATCAATGAACTTAAGTTTGGCATCACTTCGCGGAACATTATTTTGATATCACTTGTACCTAATGTCTTCGATGCATTGACATAATCACGGTTAGCTTCAGATAAGGTACGACTTCTAAAAATACGTGCCTTCCCTACCCAACTAAACGCACTCATGATAGCAACAAAGGTGAAGATATTATAGTCGGCAACAACTGATACAAAAACAATAATAATCATATTAATAGGTAAAACCATAATGAAGTCAACGATACGCATGATAATATTATCAACAATACCACCATAGTAACCAGAAATGATTCCTAAACCAATTCCGATAATACCAGTGATAATAGTTACGCTGAATCCGATAATAATCGAGTTACGAGCTCCGATAAATAGTTGGCCGAGAACATCACGACCACCCTCATCTGCTCCTAGAACATATTCCACGCCAGGTGCTTTATAGCGGCTAAGAATATGAACTTTCATTACCTCACTTTGATCAAAAAAGAAATATGATCCAATGAAAATAACAACGAGTAGTGTAATTAGTAAGCCTAGAGAAAACATGGCTAATTTATCTTTTTTAAATTCACGGGCAATAACTTGGAAACCAACTACTGCGCCTTGATCATCTGATGTATCTGGTAAAGTTGTTAAGTTAGAATCAGTATGGTCAACGTGTTCAATTTGCGTTGATACTTCTTCCATTTTACCTGTTTTTTTATCTTCTTCCGTATGCATTTTATTACCTCCTTTTCCTTATCTGCTGCTATTCAATTCGAATACGTGGGTCAACAATACTCATGATAATATCTGATAACAATGTACCAAATAGAGCTGTTAAACCAAACAGTAGAATTAATGCAGTGATGACACTGTAGTCACGAGCCATTAGAGAATCGATGAACAAGCGACCCATCCCAGGGAATGAGAAGATACGTTCGATAAAGATTGATCCTCCGATAAGACCGGTAATGTCATATCCAATAAAGGAAGCGATTGGTAAGATTGAGTTACGGAAAATATGTTTGTTATAAACTTTGTTCTCAGGTACCCCTTTTGAACGAGCTGTTTTCACATAATCTTCTTGCTTAGCATCAATAACCCCTGTACGTAAGTACTGAATCGTACTTGTCGTAGCTAGCAAGGCATAAGATAAAGCCGGTAAAATCAAATGATAAAAACGACTCCACACGTATTCAAAGGTGCCAGATTGTAAACCAGTTTGAACTGTTCCTCGAGTTGGGAACCAACCTAAGTTAAATCCAAAGATCCAAATCAATAGAAGTGCAAATACGAATGTTGGGATTGCAAAACTAAAGTAGTTATAGAAACTGATCGCTTTGTCTCCCCATGATCCATTGTAACGACCTGCGAACATTCCTAGTGGAATAGCAATAATATAAGTGAAAATTAAAGATACAATTGACAACCAAATCGTGTTACCTACACGCTGTCCAATAACCTCAGAAACAGGGATTTTATAAGTAAATGATTTACCAAAATCACCTTGTAGGGCATTTACAATCCAATCCCAATAACGGATATACCATGGATTATTCAAACCTGCTGCCTCGCGCAAGCGTTCAATTGTTGCAGGATCCATATCCGGCGTAATTAAACCTGTAAATGGGTCACCCGGCATAGCCTGAGCCATTAAGAAGACAAATAGACTAAGAATAATAATTTGCGGAATCATTAAAATTACGCGTCTTAAAATCGTTTTCCACATAATTAGTCACTCTCCTTTACTGAATTAACATTAATTGCTACTTGATGTGTTTCAGTTAGAGGTGATAGATCGTAAACACGACCATTTGGATCATAGAATTTCTCTTGATTCATTTCATATTCCTTCTCAACTGCAATTCTCTCTGCCTTGTGTTTCTTGCGATTGATTGGATCAATCGTTGGAATAGCTGATAATAAGCGTTTTGTATAAATGTGTTGTGGGTTTGTATAAATATCTTTTTTGTTACCATATTCTACAAAGCGACCACGATACATAATTGCTAAGTCATCACACATGTGTTTTACAACACCTAAGTCATGAGAAATAAAGAGATAAGAAACATTGTATTCTTCTTGAATACGTTTCATAAAGTTCAATACTTGTGCTTGAACAGATAAGTCTAAGGCTGATACTGGTTCATCGGCAATAATCAACTTAGGATTAGTTGCGACGGCACGTGCTACACCAATACGTTGTCTTTGACCACCTGAAAATTCATGAGCGTATTTAAAGAGTGAGTCTTCGGGCATATTAACAATGTCCAATAACTCCATGACGCGTTTTTTCGTTTCATCTGGTGATAAGCGTTCAAAGTTATCTAGTGGTTCTGAAATAATATCAATCACACGTTTTCTCGGATTTAAACTAGACATTGAATCTTGGAAAATCATTTGAACGTTACGATTGTAATCTGACGTTCTCTTACGTGCTTTGTTTGTTACGTCCTGGCCTTCATAGATAACTTGACCTGATGTAATCTTTTCTAAACCAATAATTGATTTACCAATTGTTGATTTACCAGATCCTGACTCACCTACTAACCCGTATGTTTTACCTTCTTCGATTTCTAGGTTAATGCCATCAACAGCATATACATGGTCTGTTACAGTATTCCAAAAGCCACTTCGAATTGGGTAGTGTACTTTTAGATCTTTAATTTGCATAAAACTCAAATTATTCAGCCTCCCCTTCAAAGTGGAAATGTTCATGACACGTACATCTCACAAAGTGATTTGGAGAAACTTCGTGAAGAGTCGGATGGCCTTCATGAGCTTCAGCTGGAATCCACGGGATACGTGAAGCAAAACGACAACCAGTTCTAGGAAGATTTTTTAATGAAGGAACAGTTCCTTCAATAACATGTAATTCTTCTGATTCACCGTTTATTTCATCTGATTGTGGTATAGAGTTTAATAATGAACGAGTATAAGGATGTTTAGGATTAGTAAACAACTCATCTGCTGTTGCCATTTCAACCACTTCGCCAGCATACATAACCGCAACACGGTCAGCTGTTTCAGCAACTACGCCCAAGTCGTGCGTAATTAAAATAATGCCTGCTTCAGTCTCATCTTGTAAATCATTGAGAAGATCAAGAATTTGAGCTTGAATTGTTACGTCTAAAGCTGTTGTAGGCTCATCTGCAATAATGATTGGCGGCTTACAAGATAAGGCAATGGCAATAACAACCCGTTGTCTCATACCACCTGATAGTTCATGGGGATATTGTTTAGAAACACGGACTGGATTTGGAATACCAACTTGCTCTAATAGTTCTAAAACGCGAGCTTTTCTTTCTTCAGCTGTCATTTTAGTATGATAAATAAGTGCTTCTTCAATTTGATCTGAAATTGTCATTAACGGATTTAAAGCAGACAATGGATCTTGGAAGATCATACCGATGTCGTTACCACGAATACGGTTGTATAATGTCTCATTTAATTCAATTAAGTTTAGATCTTGATATAAAACTTCACCTGTAATCTTGGTATTTGCTTTATTGTGAAGACCTACAATTGTCGTTGCCAGTGTACTCTTTCCAGAACCTGATTCACCTACAATTGCTAAAATTTCATTTTTTTCCAGTGTCAATGACACGTCGTCTACTGCGTCATAGTAGTCATCCTTAATTCTAAAACCGGTATGGAGATGATTAATCTCTAGTAGTGGTTTCCCTGTTGACATGGGATACCCTCCTTCTAATTGTCTATACGTGACATTGTATTGTTCGTATATAGCTTATGTATTTTTAAAAACAACGATTGTTCCTTAGTCACAAACCTTTATATCTGAAGATTATTAGATTGTGAATAATGTTTAACATTAATCAATTATATACAGTAACCATTAGAAAGGCAACCTATTTTTCATTGTTTTTTAATTTATGCACCGCTATTTTTACGTTATTTTGTTAACTTTGCTTATGAAAAAGCAACATTGTCTTTTGTAACAAACGGCAATGTTGCTTTAGTTTATTATTAAACAAATGTTTACCTATTGATTACCGTCGATATAATCAACAGCGTCGCCAATTGTGGTTATTCTCTCAGCATCTTCATCGGAAATCTGGATGCCAAAAACGTCTTCCATTTCCATAATCAACTCAACGACATCTAATGAATCAGCTCCTAAGTCTTCTTGGAACTTTAATTCACGCGTTACTTTTTCCTCATCAACGCCAAAACGTTCGATAATCATTTGGGAAATCTTTGTAAAAGTACTGTTCTCAGTCAAAAAAACACCTCCTGATTGTAATTTTTTCAAAGTATAAAGATCTCGATTTTGAAAATTACATTATCAATTCTACCTTTCAAAATAAGCTTTGTCCATTATTTTTTTTAAGCAGTCATTCAACTATTCATTTTCTTTTTGTATTTCAAAATGATGAACCAAATCATCAATCACACTAGAAGCCAAAATCTTGCGAATTTGCTTAATAGTATAAAAGACCGCTGTCTTATCAGCAGAGCCATGTGTTTTAACAACTGGTGCACGCAGACCAAACAAAACAGCCCCACCGTGTTTAGAATAGTCCATGATGTCTTTCACCTCACTGAGCGCTCCTTTAACCATTAAGCCACCAATTTTAGCCTTAGCACTACCGTTCATGATGCTGCTCTTCATCAACTTCATCAAACTTAATGCTGTTCCCTCAATCGTTTTCAAAACAGCATTTCCTGTAAAGCCATCTGTCACGATAACATCAGCGTCACCGGTTAGTAACTCTCTTGCTTCAATATTACCAATATAGTGAAGAGAATCATCACCTTCTAATAACTCGTATGCCTTTTTAGACAGTTCACTTCCTTTGCCAGCTTCTGAACCGTTATTAAGTAGGGCAACACGCGGATTCTCGATCCCTAAGACAAACTTGGCATAGTATGAGCCTAAAATTCCGAATTGGTGGATATTTTCTGGCTTGGAATCGGCGTTGGCCCCCACATCCATAAAGACAAATTGTTGGTCATCTTTTCCAATAACTGGTAAAACAGGCATTAGACCTGGACGATCAATTCCTTTAATACGTCCAATTATTAACAACCCTGCTGTTAAAAGAGCCCCTGTATTTCCTGCTGAGAATAAGGCATCTGCTTCTCCTTCTTTTACAGCACGAGCAGCAAGTACCATTGATGCGGTCTTTTTAGAACGAATCGCACGAACAGGTTCATCATCCGACGTAATTTTTTCATCCGTATGAATGACCTTAATGTTCGTTTGATTCACTTTATCTCCTAATAAGGGATTAATTTGTTTTTCATCACCGTAAAGAAGGAACTCAACGTCCGAGAACTCTTTTTCTGCCATTAAAATACCTTCTACGATTGCCTGAGGAGCGTGATCTCCTCCCATTGCATCAACTGCAATTCTCATCTAATAACCTCTTTTCTTTTTCTGTATTACATCTATTTTAAATAAACTCATCTGAAATGTCATCCTTCTATGGACATCATTGTAATTTTTTAGCGATAACTTGCTCATTCATGACATACTCCCTTAATGGAAGATAACGTTCAGAAGAAAAGAAATCGTCTAAAGTCAACAAGGAAATAGCGTCACGGTTAGCTGCCTCTAAAACATTGGCGTGGGTCACAATATCACCGTATTTAAAATCAGGCATTCCCGATTGTTTAACGCCAAATAAATCACCTGATCCACGTAGCTCTAAGTCTTTTTGACTGAGATAAAAGCCATCGGTAGATTCCGTCATAATTTTCATACGTTCTTTTCCATTTTCAGTTTTAGGGTTGGCAAGTAAAATACAGTAAGATTCTGCACTTCCCCTTCCCACACGTCCTCTTAGCTGGTGGAGCTGTGACAAACCAAAGCGTTCAGCGTCTTGAATCACCATAACAGTGGCGTTAGGAACATTTAAGCCTACCTCAATAACTGTTGTAGAAACGAGTACTTGATAGTCGTTATTTTTAAATTGTTGCATAATGGCATCTTTTTCATCTGCTTTTTGGCGACCATGTAGTAAGCCAACTTGCCACCGCCCTTGATAGTATGCTTCAACACGTTGGTGCATTTCAGTCGCATTCTTCAAGTCCATCAATTCAGACTCTTCAATCAAAGGCGTAATAATATATGCTTGACGGCCTTGTTGCAGCTGTTTGTCAATAAAATCAAGAGAGGTTTCCATTTGCTCTGATTTACTCCAAACGGTCTTAATAGGAATACGACCAGCTGGCATTTGTTTCAACACCGATACATCCATTTCGCCCATCATCGTAATGGCAAGTGTTCGTGGAATTGGGGTGGCAGTCATATAGAGAACATTAGGACTTTGCCCTTTTTCATTTAATTTTTGACGTTGAGCGACCCCAAATCGGTGTTGTTCATCCGTTACAACCAAGCCTAAGCGATGGAATAGAACATCATCTTGAATCAGGGCATGGGTTCCAATCACTAAGTCCAACTCGCCATTAGCAAGTTGTTCGAGCAATAACCGTCTCTCCTTGGTCTTTGTGCTACCTGTTAATAAGGCTACTGTGAATGGCGTATCACGAAATAAATCGGAAATGGTTTGAAAATGTTGTTCTGCCAAAATTTCTGTCGGTGCCATCAATGCGCCTTGATAACCATCTAAAATAGCTGCTACCAATGAAACAACGGCTACAATTGTCTTTCCACTACCTACATCACCTTGTAATAAGCGATTCATTTCATAGGGTTCTCTCAAATCGCGACAAATTTCATTCACAACTTGTTTTTGGCCATCCGTGAGTTCAAATGGCAAGGTTTGAATAAAATCTTTCAACCGATGAACATCGTATAGGATGGCCGTTCCTTTACTAGATGCCTTGCGATTATAGCGTAGAAGCTGTAATCGCATTTGATAAGTAAAGAATTCTTGGTAAACAATTTGTCGACCGGCTTGCTGAAATTCTTCTTCATTTTTAGGAAAATGAATAGCTCTAATCGCATCTTTGTGCGCCATCAAATGATACTGTTGATTCAGCTCTTCTGGGATGATTTCAGGAACCAAATGATAGTAGCGTTCAATAGCTGCCTCAATCAAATTCACAATGGTTTGTTGCTTAATCGACTTATTAGCATGATAAACAGACTCAAATTCTTTTTGTTCATCATCGGAATCGTAAGACCCTAATATTTTAAAGCCAGCTAAATTCTGTCTAATCGAGTCCCATTTTCCAAAAACAGCAATTTCTTCTTCTAGTTGAATGCGACTTTTCAGATAGGGTTGGTTAAAGAAAGTGACACTGACAACCGCATCTTCCATTGCCAATTTAAAGGAAAGCCGGCTTTTACGGTGTCCATAAAAATTAACGACTGCTTGGGTAACGACTCTCCCCTTCAACGTAACTTTATCCTGATCTTCAATCTCACTCAACCGTTTGACTTGGATATCTTCGTAACGAAAAGGAAAGTGAGTCAGTAAATCATTGATAGTAAAAATACCTAATGAATGCAAAGCCTCTAGCCGTTTTGGTCCGACGCCTGGAAGAACGTCAACCTCATCATAAAGGCTTTTTTTGATTAATTCTTCCATTTCTTCCTCCTCAATCTAAAAAAAGGCTTAGGCAAACGCCTTAGCCTTTTTTAGAAATCCTATTCTACAGATATTAAATAACTGTAAACTGGTTGGTTACCAGCTTGAACTTCAAATTCAATATCTTCAAATTCTGCTTCCATTGCTTCTGCAATTGCTTCGCACTCTTCAGCAGTTGTATCTTCACCATAGATTAGCGTTACAATTTCACTGTCTTCATCAATCATGGCACGAAGCGTTTCTTCAACAGCTGATGAACGATCTGGATTAGATACAACGATTTTACCGTCGATAATTCCCATGAAGTCATCTTTATGAATAGATACACCTTCAATAGCCGTATCACGCACAGCTGTTGTAATTTGGCCACTCTTCACATTATCCAATTCAGCCGTCATAGCTGTCTTGTTATCTTCTAACTCTGCTTGGTCGGTAAAGGCTAGCATTGCTGCCAAACCTTGCAAAATTGTTTTAGATGGCACGACAACAACATCTTTATCAGATACTGCTGCTGCTTGATCAGCTGCCATGAAGATGTTTTTGTTATTTGGTAAGATAATTGTTTTTTCAGCATTTGCTTCATCAATTGCTTTCATAATATCTTCCGTACTAGGGTTCATTGTTTGTCCACCATTAATGATTGATGATACTCCTAGACTCTTGAATAAATTATGAACGCCTTCTCCAGCAGCAACAGCAATAACAGCATAAGGTTTTACTTCTGCTGGCTGACTTGTTGCTCCTTTAACAGAAACTTCGTCGTGTTGCATACGCATATTGTCTACTTTGATTTTAATTAATGATCCGAATTTCTGACCATAATTCATGACTTCGCCAGGATATTCCGTGTGAACATGAACTTTTACGATTTCATCATCAGCAACAACTAATAATGAGTCGCCCACTTCGTTTAAATGATTACGGAATGTGTCATAATCAAATGTATCCGTTACTGTTTCACCTTCACCAAGATTCACCATAATCTCCGTACAGTAACCAAATTTAATATCTTCATTGGAAACCGCATGAGCTATGTTACTAAAATTCTCTTGATGAGCAATATCAGTTACTTCAGCCTTTTTAACAGTTGATGTCGACATAGCCACTTTCTCACCTGTTAAAGATTCTAGGAAGCCTTGATAGATGTACAATAGACCTTGTCCACCACTATCAACGACACCTACTTCTTTTAAGACAGCTAATAGGTTTGGTGTATTATCTAAACTCACTTTACCAGCATCCACTACTGTTTTCATGATATCAATAATATCGTCTGTTTCATTAGCTGCTTCAACACCAGCAGCGGCTGATTCTCTAGCTACTGTTAGAATAGTCCCCTCAACAGGTTTCATTACTGCCTTATAGGCTGTTTCAACACCTTGTGAGAATGCTTGAGCGAACTCTTGTGCATTTAAAACCTCTCTGTCTTCCATAGCTTTTGAAAAACCACGGAAAAGTTGCGATAGAATAACGCCTGAGTTTCCTCGAGCCCCCATCAATAGGCCTTTTGCTAAATCTTTACTCATTTGGTCAACGCGATCTGTCTCAGAATAAGAAACGCGCTCCGCTCCTGAAGTAAATGACAGGTTCATATTCGTACCGGTATCACCATCGGGGACCGGAAAAACATTTAATGAGTTTACATACTCTGCATGTTCACTTAAACGCTCTTGCGCGACCTCCACCATCGCCTTTAAATCAATTGCAGTCAGTTCTGTTTTCTTCACCTTGCATATCCTCCTTCACCATGTGGAATGGTGATCTCTCAATTAATCATTCAATACGCGAACACTTTGTACAAAGACATTCACTTGCTCCGCTGCAAACCCAAGTAATTTTTCTAAATTATATTTCACTTGCGTTTGGACATTGCGAGATATTTCAGAAATTTTAGTGCCGTACAACGCAACGATGTAAACATCAACTGCCACGCCGTCACCATCTTGTCTGACGATAACACCTTTTGAATAATTTTCTTTTTTTAATATTTCACTGATATTATCTCTGATTTGGTTTTTGCTAGCCATACCAACAACACCGTAGTTATCAGTAGCAGCTCCTCCCACAACCGTCGCAATAACGTCGTTTGTTAATTCTATTTCTCCATACTTGGTTTGGATTTTTACTGTCATAATGATACAGCCTCCTTAGTATAATGGGAACAAACACTAATCATCATCCATAATAGCATATAATCCGTCAAAAAATAACTTTTATCTTGAATTTATTATAATAAACAATCAAATTTTAGTGGAATCGGATGCATATTAAATAGTTCTTTCATTAATCTCATTGATTTTTTAAATTAGCTGTCAAGTATTTTTGCTTGAATGGCTTGCATTCAACTCAGAGTTATGATAAATTACTAAAGTGTATGAAATTGGAAAGCTAAAGCTCGTAAATCAGTTATTCTGAAAGACTGCTAAAGGAGGTCAAAATCATGTCAAAAGAATGTTACATCACTGGACGTAAAACTCGCTCAGGAAATAATCGTTCTCACGCTCTGAACCACTCAAAGCGTACCTTCAAACCTAACTTGCAAAAAGTTACTATTTTGGTTGATGGTAAACCTAAAAAAGTTTGGGTTTCAGCTCGTGCGTTGAAATCTGGTAAAGTAGAACGCGTTTAATACGCTATAAAAAATCCTCAGATAACGTACGTATCTGAGGATTTTTTATATTTTAATCGTTACTTTGAATAAGAGCAATCAGCCCTTCTTCAAATGAAAATGTCATTTGTTCTCCTAAAAACTCATTGCTGACTAAGGCAATCGGAAACGAAAAATCATGACCAGTCAATGGATACTTTGCATCTTTGATAACAAGCTTTTTAACCGCGGTCATCCCTACAAGAGAAAGGTACTTTTTATCCTTTTCTTTTAGAATATGATAACGACCTGGTCTATAATAAGACAAACTATTGCGACTGTCGACAATGGTAATTTGCGCTAGCAGCTGCTGATAGCTTGGATGGTAAGCAATCCATAGGTTACTCATTAAATGGTCTAGCCGGCCTCCTAAGAGACCTATCATTTTAATTTGGGCATCTGGGTAATACTTTACCACATAATCAAGCGCAGCTTCTGTATCGGTCATATCCTTTTCAGCAGGCAAGATAATGACTGTTTCAACACAATCATTAATCTTTTCTAATTCTTTTGATGAGATAGAATCAAAATCGCCAATCGCCACATGACAATCAAGACCTGCATCAATTAAGCGCAATGCTCCCCTATCAACACCAATGACTTTCTTACCTTGCTGAGATTGGCCAACTAATTCAGCCAACCCCTCTACTTGCCCTCCAGATACAATGACAACATTAGATGTCATTGCTAACAGCTCCTTCTAACTTTTGAAAAGCACGTTCCATATCATCTGCACCGTAAAGATAAGATCCTGCCACAAAAATATCAGCACCCGCTTGGTGACACACTTTAATGGTTTGATCTGTAATACCACCATCGACTTCAATTAAATAGCGATAGTTGTGTTTTTTTCTTAATTCATTAAGTTCTTTAATTTTGTCGACTGTGGACTCAATAAAGGACTGACCACCGAAACCTGGATTGACGGTCATCACTAACACAAGATCGACATCGCCTAAAACAGCCTTAATAGCATCTACCGGCGTTCCCGGGTTAATGACTACACCAGCTGCAACTTGTTCTTTTTTGATGAGTTGGAGAGCACCATGGATATGTTTGGTTGCTTCAACATGAATAGAAATAATATCCGCCCCTGCTTTTGCGAAGCTCGGTATGAACTTTTCTGGGTTCTCAACCATCAAGTGACAGTCTAATGGCAGTTTCGTATGTGGTCGGATGGCTTGAACAATATTAGGCCCTAACGTTAAATTGTCAACAAAATTTCCGTCCATGGCATCGATATGGATGTATTTAGCACCTGCCTTCTCAGCACGCTTAACATCGCGTTCAAGATTTGCAAAATCTGCACTTAAAATAGATGGAGCTATTAACATTCTCTTACACACACCTTATTTTTTATTTTTTTGATAGTTAGGTTTTCGATTTTGAATTTCATCCAAGAACTGCAAATAATGATCATATCGCTCTTGATTAATATCGCCTTGAGCAACCAGTTCTTTAATACGACACTTCGGTTCGTTTAAATGCTTACAACCAGAGAATCGACAATCATCTCGATTAGCTAAAAATTCTGGGAAAAGATCTGGTAAATCTTGCTCGTCAATTTCAGTTAGTTCGACGCTAGAGAATCCTGGCGTATCGGCGATAAGTGCCTCACCTACTGGTATGAGTTCAACATGACGGGTGGTATGTTTACCCCGCCCTAATGCCATTGATATTTCACCAGTTTCAAGTTCTAAATGCGGAAGTATATGATTTAGTAAGGTTGATTTACCTACTCCTGATTGTCCCATAAAGACTGCTGTTTGATTATCAATCGCTGTTAATAAGGCATCAATAGCTGTTTGATTCGTATGCTGGTCGGATAAAAACACCTGATACCCCAACGACTGGTAGAGCTCCTGATATGTTGCTAACTCTTCTTCCTCTTCAGCATTCAATAAATCTGTTTTAGAAATATAGATAACAGCGGCCATATGCTGCCCTTCTAAATAAACTAAAAAACGATCTAATAAATAAGTTGAAAATTTCGGTTCAACCGCAGACATGACAATCACACCCACATCAATATTGGCAATGGGTGGTCTCACGAGCTCATTTTTTCTTGCTTTAATGGATTTTAAAATACCTTCTGAAAGGTTGTCACTTTCAAATGTAACAAAGTCACCGACTAAAGGCGTTGTATCCTTCACTCTAAAGTTTCCTCTACCACGAGTTTGGTAGGTTTCGCCATTTGAATAAACATAATAGAATCCACTTAGAGCCTTTCTAATCTGGCCTTCTCCCAAGCTAACGCCTCCTTCTCTTTTTATTTCTTTATAATTATAACAAAAACTACTTAACTTTGCTTGTTTAGATAGGTGGCTTAAATAAATAAAGGCCGGAACAACTGTCCCGGACCTTACCTATTATTACTCTGTTAGGTTTTTCTCTTCTAAAATGATTTTTCCATCTCTCTCAACAATAAAGGCACCACTTTCGCCTTGGAGGATACGGAAGTTTAACGTTGCTTTTGTATCACCTGTAATATCAAACTCTCTAAAGACATCACTGATATTATGATCTGCATCCGACATATAGATGATAATATGATTACTGTTTTCTTGACTACTCTCTGAGCCACTATTACCATCAGAGTTTGATGATATTGTTTCAAATGGAATCGTAATGTCCCGTGAGAAGGTTAGAATTTCAGGTTCAGCTGGTCCTTTCGATAGAACAACTGTTAAGGAATCACCGCTTGTAAAATTGCTCATAGGAGAAATAGACTGTGAGATAACTAAACCTTCTGCTACATCGTCAGAATAGTCATCTTTGAATTCAACATAAATGCTGTACTCATTAGCAAATTCTTCAACAGCTTCTCGATCTCGTCCCTCAAGACTATCCATCGTAAAGGTTTGTTCCCCCATACTTACCGTTAAAATAACAGTTGTCCCTTTAGGAATAACTTCTTCATTCGGTTCAATGCTCTGTTCTAAAATCGTACCTTCTTCAGCACGATCATAAGCAAATTCTCGTTCAACAATAAACCCTAACTCGCGAAGCTCTGCTCGAACCTCTGTGTACATGCGATATTTATAGTCATCGAATAGAATCGGTTCAATCCCTTTACTAATATACAAATCAACTTCTGACTGGACTTGTATCAAACTTCCTGCTTCTGGTTCTGTTTTTATAACAAACCCTTCTTCAATATCATCGCTAAACGCTTCAATGACATCATCCAGAACAAGATTGTTTCCTTCAAGGATTAAGCGAGCTGCCTTCTCACTAACATTAACGATTTCTGGCATTTCAATCGGATCTGGTTCTTGGTTATTCATAACAGCATAACCAATCACAGCTGCAGCCAAAAGAAGAATGAAGAAGATAATAAAGCCGATTACTTTTTTCTTTTTATTATTTTTCTTGGATTGACGTTCCTTCTTCTTATTATCTTCAGTTTTTTCTTCCACTGCCTGTCCATTCGTTGGTGCGGCTTGCGCGGGTACTTTGACAACTTCCAATACCTTAGTCTCGTCTAACATAGCAGCTGGTGTGAAAACAGCTTCATTCAAACGGCTACTATGCAACGATGTTTCTAAGTCATGGAGCATATCTTCACAAGATTCATAACGGTCGATCGGCTCTTTAGCAGTTGCCTTTAAAATAACATTTTCCAAACTTTGTGGAATCGAAGGGTTTTGCTCTCTGACAGACGGTATCGGTTCTTGGAAATGCTTCAATGCAATAGATACTGCCGATTCACCATCAAAGGGGACTTTCCCTTTTAGAAGTTCGTATAAGACAATACCTAATGCATAGATATCTGACTTAATTGTTGTCATACTGCCCCTTGCTTGCTCAGGAGAAATGTAATGAACGGATCCGAGCAAGGTATTCGTTTGAGTAATTGATGTATCAGAAAGTGCTACAGCAATACCGAAGTCGGTTACTTTTATTGTATTATCTTGATCAATCAACAAGTTTTGCGGCTTAATATCGCGGTGAATAATGCGATTACGATGAGCTAACGCCATTGCGGATAGCACTTGACTCATAATATGAACAGCTTCCTCAGGCGTAGCATTGCCGTTTTTTTCGATAAATTTCTTAAGGTCCGTTCCTTCAACATATTCCATAATAATATATTGGAGGCCATTGTCTTCATCAACATCATATACGCCTACAATATTTGGATGGATGAGTTGAGTTGCTGACAAGGCTTCTCTTTGAAAGCGTCGTAGCGCCTCTTTATTATTTTGAAAGTCATAGCGTAAAACCTTAATCGCGACGTCGCGATCAAGAATTAAATCATGCCCCAAGTATACATTTGCCATTCCACCCGTTCCGATGTGTCTAATAATTTTATAACGCTCACCAATTTTTCTTCCTATTTCTAACAATCTCAACCCTCCTCTCTATCTGAAAAAGCAGCTAAAATAAGTGAAATATTATCTAAGCCACCTGCATCATTTGCAGCATTAATTAATGTTTCTACTTTATCATCTAGACTCGACCAATCTTTTAAAATATTTTTTATTTGGTCTTCTTCTATCATGTTACTCAAACCGTCCGTACATAAGATTAATAAGTCTTCTGTCGCTACCGGCATTGATGTTAAATCAACTTGAATGGTCTCTCTTGTCCCTACTGAACGCGTCACAACATTTCTTTGTGGGTGTTTTCTCGCTTCCTCCACTGTTATTTCACCTGATTTAACCAATTCATGAACTAGAGAATGGTCTTCCGTTAATTGTTTTAATTGATAATTTCGATAAAGGTAGGCTCTGCTGTCACCAACATGAGCGATAACTAGCTCGCGATCAACATAGGTTGCTGCAACGAGTGTTGTTCCCATTCCATCTAAATCAGCATAATCAAGTGATTTTTGGAAAATAAGACGGTTAACTTTTTGGATGGTATCTAGAAGCCAACGCGATACTTGTTCACAATCTCGAAACTCCGTTAATTTCCAAGCTTCTCCCATATGAGAAACAGCCATTTCACTCGCAACATCACCAGCGCGGTGGCCACCCATGCCGTCACACAACAGCAACAGTGGTTGCTTCGCTCGATTAGTAAACCAACTGACATAGTCTTCATTTACTTTTCGGTTTTTGCCCCTATCGCTTCCATACGCAATTTGCATGTTCTTCTGTCTCCTCTGTTAATCTTGTTTTTCCATTACACAAATGAAAAAGCCATCTGTGCCAAAATCATCTGGAAAAATTTGAATGTATCCTTCAGACGTTACAATTTGTTCAGGAACAGCGACATTCTTCGAAGCAGTTCCACTCTGATTGGCAGCTAGCACACGATAATTAGGATAGTGAGTTAAGAAGGTTTCAATCACTTCTCGGTTCTCTTCCTTGGCTAATGTACAGGTACTGTATACTAATCTACCGCCAGTCTTGACCAGTTTTTCAACTGTATTTAAGATGTTTAGTTGTTCTTTTTGTAAATCATTAATGGTTGTTGCTGTTACGCCGTATTTAATTTCCGGTTTTCGTCTCATTAAACCAAGTCCAGAACAAGGTGCATCCACAAATACTACATCAAAGGCTTGAGCGTCAAACTTACGATCTGCCTCTTTAGCATCTAGTAAATACGTTTGAACACGGTCTGATACATTCATTCGTTTGGCATTTTCTTCAATCAAGCCAATTTTATGATCATGAATATCTAACGCATGAACGTGGCCATCCTTTAGGTAACTTGCCATATGAACCGTTTTACCACCTGGTGCCGCACAGGCATCTAAGACTTGATCTGATTCTCTTAGTTTACCAAATAAAGCAACCAATTGACTAGATTCATCTTGGATCGTCACATCACCATTTTTAAAGAATGAACTATTGGTTATTTTTCCTTTTACTACTCGTAATCCATTTGGTGAAATGGGACTTTCTTCTGTTTCAATGCCTTCTTCCTTAAGCCCTGCTATGATTTCTGACCGTTTAGATGCATCATGCAAACGAATGGCCAAATAAGGTGAGTGTTGTAAGGACAGCAAGACATTTTCCGCTTTTTCTGCTCCAAAATCAGTCGTAAACTTTTTAACTAGCCATTCCGGGACACTAGCTCCAATGGATAAGCGTTCAATTGGATTTTCAATCGTTTGCCAATCTTGCCAGCCTTTTCTTTGGAAGTTTCTTAAAATCGCATTGACTAGCTTGGCGATACCTTGATGCCCTTTGTATTTGGCAATCTCAACAGCATCATAAAAAATAGCATGATCCGGAATCTTATCCAAATAAACAATTTGATAAATAGATAGGCGGAGTAAATTAATAACCCAGCTCTCCATTTTTTGTGGTTTACGGACAAATGGTTTCATATAAAAATCTAAGGTTAATTTGCGTTGAATAACACCATAGACTAATTCAGTTAATAAGCCTGTATCAGCAGGACTCAATTGTTCTTTTTCAATCGTCGCATTTAAAAGGATATTAGAATAAGCTCCCTCTACTTCTACAGCATCTAAGATTTCCATCGCTAAATAACGAACGGAATGAACAATTTTTGATGGTTTCTTTTTACTCATATTACTCAAATCCTATTCTTTTCACAGCCTCAATATCAACGCCGTTGATAAATTGATGAACAGCCATTTTTTTCTTGCCTGCTTGCTGTAGTTCGGTAATCTCAAGAACACTGCCTTGACCACAAGCAATATATAAGGCTGTTTTTGAAACATCGACAATCGCTCCAACAGCTTGTGTCGTTGTCATGGTTGTTGCTTTGGCTTGCCAAATTTTGCATCGTTGACCTTCCAACATAGCATGGGCAACTGGCCAAGGACGCATCCCACGTACTTTATTGGCAATTTGATAAGCTGTTTGATTCCAGTCAATTCGTTCTTCTTCGCGTGAAATATTAGGCGAAAAAGAAACCTGTGTTTCATCTTGTTCAACAGCCTCAATCTCTCCCGCAAAGAAAGCTGGTAAAGTCGCCATTAATAACTCTTTTCCTAACAAGCTTAATTTATCAAACATACTTTGAACATCATCATCTTCTTCAATTGGAATAGCACGTTGCGCTAACACGGCCCCTGCATCCATTTTTTTCTCCATATACATAATGGAAACCCCTGTTTCTTGATCTCCATTAATAATAGAATAGTGAACAGGTGCGCCACCACGATATTTAGGTAATAATGATGCATGGACATTGATAGCACGATAAGTTGGGGCATTTAATAATTTAGTCGGTAAAAACTGTCCATAGGCAGCAGTCACAATTAAATCAGCTTTTAAGGCAATTAAGTCATCTAACTCTGGAGAGCCGACAATCCTTTCAGGTTGATAGATTGGTACTTGGTGTTTCAAGGCAGCTTCTTTGACAGGTGGCGGAGTTAATACGCGTTTTCTACCAACTGGGCGATCTGGTTGTGTGACAACAGCCACCACCTCATAATCACTCTCAAATAAAGCTTCCAAAATAGGAACTGAAAATGCAGGTGTCCCCATAAAAATAATACGTTTCATTGTTTCGGTATCTTGCCTTATAGCAGAAACCTTCTCCCCTTTCATCCACTAACTTACGCAATCAAAAGAAATTAACGGGTTCTGTATCAATAGAAATATACAAACCTCTCGCATTATCTTTTTGTGACTGGTCAAGTATCGTTTTTAAAACCTCATGTAGCTGTGGTTCACTCTTGTACTTCACTAATAATTGGAAGTAATAACGGTTATTCATTTTAGCAATAGAACTTTTGGATGGGCCAAGAACAATGGTTCCTTGCCCCATTTTATTTCTGATTAAAGCATTGATTTCATAAATTTTAACTTGTGCCTTTTTCTCATCGGAATCACTGACTGTTATTTGCGTTGTAAAGTAATAAGGCGGATAGCCACTCAAATGCCTTAGACTCATCTCCTGACGGTAAAAGCCATCATAGTTATGGTGTTTAGCATAGGAAATAGCGTAGTGTTCAGGGTTAAAGGTTTGAACAATGACTTCACCAGTTAAATCTGCCCGCCCTGCTCGACCACTCACTTGAGTGAGAAGTTGGAAGGTCTTTTCTGATGACCGAAAGTCAGGAAGGTTTAATGATGTATCGGCATTAATGACACCTACTAAGGTAACATTTGGAAAGTCTAAGCCTTTTGCGATCATTTGAGTGCCTAGCAAAATATCAGCTTCGCCTTTTCCAAAAGCTTGCAACAATCGCTCATGAGAACCTTTTTTTCGAGTCGTATCAACATCCATCCGAATAATACGCGCTTCCGGAATAAGCTCTTGTAATTCCTGTTCAACTTTCTGTGTACCCGTTCCGTAATAACGAAATTGTTTGCCAGAGCATTTTGGACAATGACGTGGTTGTGGTTTTTCATGACCGCAATAATGGCATTTCATCGCCTTAGTATCCATATGGAAGGTCATACTAATATCACAATTTGGACATTCCAAAACATAACCACAATCACGGCACATAATGAATGACGAGTAACCACGTCTGTTTAATAGAAGAACACTCTGTTCTTTCTTCATCAAACGATCTCTTAATTTATCTTGCAGGACCTGCGAAAAACTACCATGGTTGTTATTTTGAAATTCTTCTCTCATGTCCACCACTTCAACATCAGGCAGTGGTTTCGCGTTCACTCGTTCTGGTAATTCCAATAATTTATAAACATTTTTCTGTGCTCGTGCACGCGACTCTAGTGAGGGTGTGGCACTGCCCAAAACAACGGGACAGTTATGATACTGCCCACGGTAAATAGCGACATTTCGGGCATGATAACGAGGATTATCTTCTTGTTTATAAGTCGTTTCATGCTCCTCATCAATAATGACGATTCCTAAATTCTCTACCGGAGAAAAAACGGATGAACGTGCGCCCACTACAACATGGGCCTTACCACCTTTAATTTTACGCCATTCATCATATTTCTCACCTGCGGATAAACCACTGTGCATAACCGCAACATCATCACCGAATCGCTCTTTAAAATGACGCACCATTTGCGGTGTCAAAGCAATTTCAGGAACTAACATGAGAGCGGTCTTCCCTTTTCCAAGCACATCTCCTATTAGTTGCAAATAAACTTCCGTCTTCCCACTTCCGGTGACACCTTTTAATAAAAATACATCATGTTGGTTCTTGTCACTGGACGCCTTGACTTCATCAAAGGCCCATTGTTGTGCAGCTGTTAGCTCTTTATTTTGAGTTTGTTTAAATTGCTGATTTTTCAATGGATCACGAAAAACTTCCTTGTTTGCTTCCTCTAGCCAGCCTTTTTTGACAGCTGTTTGAAGGGTAGCGACAGTCAAATCGAACTGCTCTTGAAAGTCTTTTTGGCTTAGCCACTGGTCTTTTATTTCTTTCAAGACCATTAATAGGTCTTTTTGTTTACGAGCATTCTTTGCTAGCGAATGATTGGCTTCTTCAATCTCATTATCGGATAATCTCGAACGATAGGCCTTTATCTTTTTACTCTTTGCTTGATTTTTAAGTAGGTAGCGTAAATCAACTGCTCCCTCTTTCTTTAAGTCTAAAAGTTGTGGCAGCAAGTCTCTTTCAATCGCCTTTTCCCATGCTAGATGGTCTTGACCTTCAAAAAGATCAAGTAAATAGTGATCGTGACTATCTTCGATGATGACAAATTCTTTTTCGTACTTGGCCTTTAACATGGTCGGCAACATGGTTTGATAGCAATAGATTTGATAGGAATAAACCTGATCTGCCATGTCTTTTCCTAATTGAATCAATTCATCAGTGAGAACAGTCTCCATATCTAATGGGCGGATAATTTCCTTTAAGTCGCCGCTATAGTCTGAATCGTCAACAATTTCCGTAATAAATCCTTGAATCGAGCGCGGGCCAAATGGTACTTCAACTCGCATACCTTTTTCCAACTTCTTCATTAGATTGAGAGGAATAACATAATCAAATGGACGGTTCGTTTGCATCGCTGGTACATCAACAATGACCTTGGCAATTTGTTTCAATGATTTTCCCTCCTTCTCCAATTGTTTCACTATTCATTCTACTAGATTAGTAGATTAAAGTCTTGTTTATTTTCCGAAAATAAACTGACTACAAAATAAAAAGTTGCTGGATTCGACAAGCAAATTCAGCAACTCCTATGTAATTTTTTAGTTTTGTGAACCGTCTTTAATCGTTAACTCGCCTGCAACGATTTCTTCTAGTGCGCGGCCAACATTTTTGTAAGATTTGTATTCATCTAATAATGGCTCTGCCTTATCATGTAATTCATGAGCACGCTTTGCAGAGACGATGACCATTGAATATTTAGAGTTTACTTGATCTAGTAGTTTGTCAATTGATGGGTATAACATCATTTGTAAATCACTCCTCTTCTTTTGCTTACTTACTATCTAAAATACGAGAAACTTTTAAATGCTCGCTTTTAATAATGGCTAATACTTTATTTACAGCATGATCTACTGTATCATTTTCTACTGCATAATCATAGTAGCGAATTAAATTAAGTTCTTCAACTGCTTTTTCCATACGTTTACGAATAACAGGTGATGCATCTGTACCGCGATTAACAATACGTGATTCTAATTCATCCATATTTGGAGGCGTAAGGAAGATAAAAATACCTTCTGGCATGCGTTCTTTCACTTGCATAGCGCCTTGAACTTCGATTTCAAGAAAGATATCGTTCCCAGCTTCAAGTGTTTTCTTCACATAATCGATTGGTGTCCCATAGTAATTACCAACATATTCTGTATACTCGAGCAATTCATCTTGTTCAATCATTCTTTCAAATTCTTCTCTTGTTTTGAAGAAGTAATCAACGCCATCTACTTCACCCTCACGTTGCTGACGAGTTGTAGCAGAAATTGAATACATAAATTCTTGTTCACCCTGTGAAAAAATCGCTGATCTTACTGTTCCTTTACCCACTCCTGAAGGACCAGACAACACAATTAATAATCCCTTTTCGGTCATTAGTAAATCCACCATCCATCTAATTTGCTTACCTTTGTTATTTCCCACTGAAAAAACGTGTAAGTTATTTCAACTAGTGTACCATAAATCAAGAAGACTGAAAACAATCTAGGCTCTTTTCACATCAAATTTTCAATTTATACACAAAGGACGACAGGAAATTCACCTGCCGCCCTTTGTGTTACCATTATTTTCGGATGGTTTTTTTATTACCCATATCTTTTACTTTCATCATCCGAACAATTGATGAGCGCTCATTTTCTTCAAGCTTCAATTGAATATAACGAATGGTCTCTTCCAGTTGGGGAATCATTTGATATTCCAAGGCATTTACTCGACGTCTTGTTTTCTCAATTTCATCCGCCATTAGCTGGCAGGTTTTTTCAATTTCACTCAGCTTTAGTAAATGAGGAAGAACCGACTCAATCTTACCAATCGATTCATCTAGCTCACTACTTGAATTCAAATACCCGTATTGAATATCCGAACTTACTGCTGATTCCTTGATATTAAAATCCATTTTCGGAACACTAACACTCATAATATTTTTTTCTTGAATGTGGAGCTCCACATTCGTTTCTGCTCCTACAAATAACTCTTCAATAAATTGTTCATTAATCAGTGATTTCGCAACCACAAATTCTCGCATAGAATCCGTCAAATCCGCTTCTACTTGATCTCTTAATTGGTTATTTGATTTAATTAAACCGATAAACTGGCGCATTAATTCATCTTGTTTGTCTTTTAAAAGCTTATGTCCTCGCTTGGATAGCTTTAACCGTTCTTTCAAGTTAGCTAATTCCATACGAGTGGGCTTCACATTTAAACGGGCCATCGGATTACTCTCCTTCCGGCATGAACTCTTCGATCATATCATTCTTGATTCGTTTCAATTCCGTTTTCGGCAAAATAGATAACAGTTCCCAACCTAAATCAAGAGACTCCTCAATCGTTCTATTGGTATAAAAACCCTGATTAATATACTCTGCTTCAAAGCGGTTAGTAAACTCAACATACAGCTTATCAGTATGAGATAGAGCTGATTCTCCAAGAATGACAGCTAACTCTTTGGCTTGTTTTCCTTCTGCGTAAGCAGCAAATAACTGGTTCATTGTCGCTGCATGATCCTTACGCGTCTTGCCTTCTCCCGTTCCCTTATCTTTCAAACGGGATAAAGATGGTAGAACATCAATTGGCGGTTTCACATTAGCGTGATCCAAATCTCTTGATAGAATAATTTGCCCTTCAGTAATATAGCCCGTCAAATCTGGAATAGGATGGGTGATATCATCTTCTGGCATAGATAGTATCGGAATTTGCGTAACTGAGCCCTTCTTACCGATCAGTCTTCCGGCACGTTCATACAAGGTTGATAGGTTTGTATAGAGATAACCTGGATAACCACGTCTTCCTGGCACTTCACGGCGAGCTGCGGAAATTTCACGTAAAGCTTCACAGTAGTTCGTCATATCCGTCATAATTACTAAGACATGCATATCTTTTTCAAAAGCCAAATATTCAGCCACAGTCAATGCCATTTTGGGTGTAGCAATTCGTTCAATAGCTGGATCATTAGCCAAGTTCACAAACATAACAGAACGGTCAATAGCTCCTGTTTTACGGAAATCTTCCATAAAGAACTCTGCTTCTTCAAAGGTAATCCCCATTGCTGCAAAAACAACGGCAAACTTCTCATCACTGTTTAAAACAGATGCTTGACGAGCAATTTGTGCTGCTAGTTCTTTATGAGGCAGCCCTGAACCAGAAAAAACGGGTAATTTTTGCCCACGTACAAGGGTGTTCAGATGATCAATAGCTGAAATCCCTGTTTGAATAAATTCATCAGGATAGTCACGGGAAACGGGATTAATCGCTTGTCCATTAATATCAAGTGATTGCTCGGGGATAATTTCTGGACCCTCGTCAATGACGCGTCCCATCCCATCGAAAACACGGCCAACCATATCTTCAGATACATCGATAGATAATGGTTTCCCTCTGAAACGAACCTTTGTATTCTTGATATTAATACCTGCTGGTCCTTCAAAAATTTGGACCATCGCTTTATCTTCTTCAACCTCTAGAACTTGTCCTGTTCGAATATCACCGTTTTGCATTTGAATTTCAACAAGCTCGTCGTATTTAACGCCCGCTACTTGCTCAATAGCCATTAGAGGTCCGACAACTTCTGTTACTGTTTTATATTCTTTAAGCATGGTCTGTCATTCCTCCTTGAGCTAATAATTCTGTCATCGTTTCTGATAAATCTGTTTTAATTTGCTTAATAAGAGCTAGTTCTTCTTCTGAAATAAACTTGCTTCGAGCAATACGGTCACGAATATCTTCTGTTCCTGCCATAATTTCAGCAAAATAAGCCCCCAATGTCATGGCTTGTTTTGCCTCTGCTTCAAAGCTCAAAATAAGGTCTAACATTAAGAATTGCTTTTCTTGTGATGTGTAGGTATCCACATCATCAAAGGCATTTTGTTGTAAGTAGTCTTCACGAATCGATTCAGCAACTGCCATCGTTAAACGGTCTGTTTCTGATAGCGATTCAATCCCTACCAATCGAACAATTTCCTGTAATTCTGCCTCTTTTTGAAGAATACTCATCGCATGACTAACCATATTGGACCAATTTGAATCTAGTGTTTCATCTAAGTATTGACCAACTTCGGTATTATATAGCGAATAAGAATCCAACCAGTTCATTGATGGGAAGTGGCGTTTTTGTGCCAAGAGTGCATCCAACGCCCAGAATACTTTAACAACACGGAGTGTGTTTTGAGTAACTGGCTCTGACGTATCTCCTCCTGGGGGTGACACAGCACCAATGGCTGAAATACTGCCCTCTCTACCATCGCTACCTAATGTAATAACACTACCAGCACGCTCGTAATATTCTGCAATACGGCTACCTAAATAAGCAGGATAGCCTTCGTCTCCTGGCATCTCCTCTAAACGACCAGACATTTCACGCAACGCTTCCGCCCAACGTGATGTGGAATCGGCCATAATGGCAACACTGTAACCCATATCGCGGAAGTATTCGGCGATCGTAATCCCCGTGTAGATAGAAGCCTCGCGTGCTGCTACTGGCATATTAGATGTATTGGCAATCAGAATCGTCCGTTCCATCAAAGATTCACCAGTGTGCGGATCAACTAACTCAGGAAATTCGTTCAGAACGTCTGTCATCTCATTTCCACGTTCACCACAGCCTACATAGACAACTAGGTCAACATCCGCATACTTGGCGATTTGGTGTTGAACAACTGTTTTCCCAGCACCAAAAGGACCAGGAACAGCTGCTCCTCCTCCTTTTGTAATCGGGAAGAAGGTATCAATGACACGTTGCCCTGTTTTCAAAGGAACATAAGGATTCAATTTTCGTTTAATCGGACGGCCTCTTCTCACCGGCCATTTTTGCACCATCGTAAATGATTTCAAACCATCTTCTGTTTGAATAGTGTAGATTGTATCGTCTAAGGTAAAGTCGCCAGACACTTCTATTTTTTCAATCGTTCCTTTTAGACCATAAGGGACCATAATACGGTGCTCAATCACTTTTGTCTCTTGAACAACCCCTACAATGTCTCCAGCTTCCACATAATCCCCCACTGATTTCATTGCTTTAAATGCCCATTTTTTTTGTCGATCAAGCGCATCGACGTGCACACCACGTACAAGGTAGTCACTTGATGTCACTGTTTTAAATGTATTCAAAGGTCGTTGAATACCATCAAACATTTGTGATACGATTCCTGGTCCTAGTTCTACAGATAATGCTTCTCCTGTTGTTACAACGGGTTCGCCCGGTCCAAGACCTGACGTTTCCTCGTAAACCTGAATAGAAGCAACATCCTTACGCATTTCAATTATCTCACCAATCAAACCCAATTCACCAACTTGGCAAATGTCTTGAATGTTTGCGTTCTCCATGTTTTCAGCCATAACTAAAGGACCGGAAACTTTAATAATTCTTCCTTTATTCAAACAAGTTCCCTCCTATTTATAAGATATTTTGACCAACAGCTTTTTCAACATTTTCTTGTATCCGTTGTTTCCCTATTCCTAATGACCCATTTTGGTTTGGAATGAGAATAATAGCCGGTGTCAAGCGAGCATCATATCGCTTAATGGTATCTGGTATTTGTGCTGCTAGTGTTTCTGTTAGATAGATAATGCCATAATTGTCTTTTGCCAGTTGATCGATTGTTGTTCTCGCTTCTTGTTCGTCGTGACAACCAAAAACGGAAAAACCTAAAATTTTAAAAGGCAGGATGGAATCTTTGTCTCCGACAACACCAATTTTATGCGCCATAAATGGTTCTCATCCTTTCTCTTAATATCGTTTCATCAATCTGATTATCTTTCCCAACTAAAAGCAATCGCAGGTTAGTAATTTCGGTTTCTTTTGCATAAATATAACCAAGCAGCGGCATCGGTCCAAAAGCTTGATAGATTCCTTCAGATACAATCTCACTAATTAACTCATCCATGATTTTATCTAGTTTGAGGGTATTAATTTTATTGTCTTCAATAACAACTTCCAACTTACTACCATACACCTTGCTGCTATAATACTTCTTCAATACAGAGACTGCCCCATTAATTGAATCGTCAATTAAGTCCTGTTTAGAAACAGTTCCTGATGAAGATAGGAGCGCATGTAAATGACTACGCGGTTTACCTTGATTTAAACTACGGACTAGTGTTGTTAAATTGTAAAGATCAATCAAGATATCTGTGATAGCAGAAATATCCTCATTTTGTAAGTCATCAGAAATAGCTCTTAGGTGACGCAAGTAGTAGGTATCCATATAAACCGTCACTGCCTCAATTAATTGCCTCTCTTCGAAATCCTCTTTAGTCAGCCTCACTGCTTCAACCATAAGTGGGTGGGCATTATCGTTCTTTCCACTTGAAACTAAGGTTTTTAGTTGGTCTACAGATAGGCTGCCAATCGGAATTAATAAAGTCTCTTGGTTTGACTCAAGGAATAAATCTTTCAGCAATACTTTTAAATTGTGGTAAGTGTATCTCAGCGTAAATAAATCAAGTAACTGTGGTTGTGGTGCAACTTCATACATCTCTCGATAAACATCTGCTAAGTGAGCCATTAACATCTCATTAAATTGTTTAGTTTGCAAAAGTTCTTCTTGATCAAATTCATAGTCTGTTGCCTTTAAAGTATCTAATGTTGCCTTCAAATCATCTGCTTTCAGCAGCCGTTCAAAATCATCTTTTTGAAGCAGCTTTAATTCGTATGTTCGAATTAACGTATTGATTGCTTTATAATCAATATCTTTTATCAAGATGCCACCTCCTATTCATTTTTTTCAAATGCTAAGGATGCTAATTCGGGAGAAAACTCTTTTTTAATCTCCATTATTAACTGTTCAAAGAAAAAGTTGTAGTCAATCCCATCAATTTCAACAATAAATCCTGCTTTGTTAGGAACTGTTTCCTCTGAGATAGTCATTTGACTATAGCCGTTTTTCAAATGTACTTTAAACTTTTCTGTGAAGTACGCTCTAGACTGTTCTCCAACAGTCAATTTAAAGTCCACTCCTTCAAAATGCTTCAAAATACTTTCGGTAAACTGCTGAAATGTTTCATCATCCCAAGCACTCATCTTATCAATAACAGCTTGATAGACAGATTCTAAAATCATTTGCTTTTCTCTTAAGATGCCATTTCGCTTTTTATTTTGTAATGATTGAAGTTGACGATCATAATCAGCTTCACTAGCAAGAAGTATGTTGTGCTTACGCTGTTTCTGCTGTTCAACTAAGTGCAAACGACTATCTTCTAATTTTTTTGCCAATTCAACTTCGTGTTTAGCAATCCGATCTTCACCGGACTGTTTAATACGACTTAATATTTGTTCAGAAAGTGCGTCAAGTTGTTTCATCTCTAGTCATCCCTTCGTCCGTATTTTGTTATTTTAGAACGAGTAAGAAAGAAATAACAAATCCTAAAATGGCATATGTCTCAACCATAGCAGCGTAAATAATTCCTTTAGTCGTATGTTCTTCACGTTTAGCTAGAATTTGAATAGCTGCCGTTGCAACACGTCCTTGCGCAATCCCTGATGTCAATCCTGTAAAAGCAATTGGCAATGCAGCCATCATCATATAAAATCCATCTTGCAAGGCCATATCTGAACTCATATTTAAGTAGATAAGGAATCCAACAACAAACCCATACAAACCTTGTGTACCTGGTAGTAATTGTAGAATCAATGATTTACCAAATTTATCTGGTTGTTCTTTAATCAGTGCTGATGCAGCCTCACCTGTCATTCCCACGCCTCGTGCTGATCCCATTCCAGAAAAAATAACTGCTAGAGCTACTCCAAGAGTAGCAAAAATAAATCCTCCGTTGTTTTCGATAAAAAATTGTAGCCATGTTTGGTTTTCCATTATTTTATTCCTCCGATTTATATATAAATATGTTTTTTAAATCAATATGTTCTTCGGATGTCTTTAAGGGGTTTAAGGCTTTGCCGCCACCCTCATAAAACTTACCAAAGAATTCAACAAAAATTAAACGTGCTCCATGAACATAGGCACTTAAGGCTGATAAGCCTATATTCACAAGATGTAAAACAATAAAGAGTAAGATACCCACCGTAAACTTAGCAGTCGGTGGTAGGAAATCAATAATCATATTAAATGCAAGTCCGATACTTCCACCTGATACACCTAAAGCCATCAGACGTGTATATGAAACAATATCACCAACATAACCACTAATACCATAGAGATTGTAAAGTCCAATCCCAACACCTAGTACTTTATTTGAAGTTGCCATTACCGTTGCAATAATGATTAAGGTGGCACCCGCAATAGCAATCCCAATTCCTATTGTAGATAATAGCTGATTAGGAAAAATCAACTTAGAAACGATTAGTAATATGAATCCAGCTATAATCGTTAGCCAACCAACCCCATCACCCAGTGCCCCATAGATGTTCTTATCTCTTAACATCATATAGGTTTTTAATCCTAGACCAAAAATAATTTGAATAACACCAAATACTACTGATATTAGCAGAATAGTATTCACATCATCCATGGTTGATAACAACATAATTGGCAGTTCTAAGCCAAAGAATGACCCATAAATAATTCCCCATACAATGGTAGCAAGACCCAGTAGTTGAAAGAACGTCATACTACGCTTCAAGGATTTAGAGAGAGGGAATCCTTTCAAAGTAATAGTTGTTACAAGGAACATCATTAATCCGTAACCAGCATCTGCCATCATCATTCCGAAAAAGATCAAGTAAAATGGCATTAAGAATGGCGTTGGGTCAATTTCATTATATTTAGGCAAACTATACATTTCTGTTAATATTTCAAATGGCGCCACATACTTATTATTTTCTAAAACAATAGGAACGCTCTCTATATCATCTGTTTCGACATCCTGAACGACAAAGGCATAGTCTGCTTCGCTTAGATTATCTTGTAAAAGACTTTGAACAACTGACACTTTCTTCGTCTCTAACCAACCTTCTAGTACAAATAAATGTGTTTCATCGATTAAAAATAATTGTCCTTTTAATCGTTGTAATTCCGCATAGGACAACTCTATTAAAACTTTTAACTGCCATTCTTCATCAGTTAAGTGAGATAACTGCTCCCGAGTCGATTTCTGTCTTTCTAACAATTGAGTGTAGTCTTTTTGATTTTTCACCAATTGCTCTTTCGGAGTAAGCTGATAGGGATAATCAAGCTTAAAGAAATGGTTAGCATCTAATAAATGCTCAACTTCTTTTTCATTATATTTATCAAACACAACTGCTATACCATATTCATCTCTCGTTTGGAAAATGTCTTCGATAACGATTAAATCTGATTCTCTTAAAGAGCGGATAAAATCATCTGAAGCCGTCTGAGGAATCGTTCCAACTCGCTTTTGAATGTAGCGATAATCACTTTCTTGATTAGGAATCACAGTCAATTTTTCCCATTTTATGAGAAAGTTTTCTTGTTCTCTTAAATCATTCATAGATGATTCATAATCACTCAAATTTCGAATGGCCTCTTGTATGGTCGTCATCAAAATCTCTTGATTAATTTTTTTCCCTTCAAGTTCTAACTCCTCGATTGTTCGCTCCGCTTTCTTTTCCTTTAATACGTTTAAGAACGGTTGCTTAGGTAAATGGATCTGAAGAAAAGATAAATGACTACAATACTCATCGTACTTTCGCTCGAGAATCTTTATTTCTTTAACAATCTCTTCTTTTTGAGATGGAGCAGCTAACGATGACGACTCATAGGCTTGAGACATATCTACTAATTCAACACTACCCAGCCCCTGTAATAATTGTAGAATGTCATTCTTTTTTTCTTGCAGGGAAATGAGTTTTATTTTATTCATTTTAGCTATTGCCATATTGTTTCATCACCTCTTCAATGACACGATCAACGAGCTGGTCTTTTTTAGACAGATACTGCTGGTTTAAGTCGACAATTTCTTTTGCTTGTTGTTCTTCTAAAATTTTTGCGCTATCACTGATTTTTTTATTTTTTAGCACTAGTTGCTCTTCTTGGTAATCCTTTATATTTAAATTAATCTGTTCTTTCATTTCTGAAATTTTTTGCTCTGATTGTTTTAGCAGTTGCGCAACTTTTTCTTGATAGAATGCTTCCAAATCTCTTGCAGCCTGTTCAATTTTATTAACTTCATCAAGTGTATTCATAACCATCACCCCGTTTTCATTAAAAAATTACCTCTTTATTCTAACACTCTTTTTTATAGAAATAAACCTTGACTTCTCGAACAAACGTTCTATAATGAGTATATATACAAACAAACGTTCGGAGGTATTGAATTGGAAAATTATTATGATACCCATTCACTAAATATAGCAAAGTCGTCTTACTCTCAATCACATTTATCTCTTGCTACTAATCCTGAACTCAGTCACGCCGTCATGCCCCTTTATCAAATTATACGCTTCGCTAACCAAGCTGCTGGTCTAAAGAAAAAAGTTTCTATTACTATTGAACGTAAACTTGGTCATGCCCAGTACGAACGTCTTGAGTTAATTGGAACGTTTGGTTCATCAGTGAATACTAACAAACAAATCACATTTAAAGCTGACCAAGGTATGGTCTATATCCTAAAAATAGATCAAATATTGGCCATTCAACAACTTTAATAACCATTTCTTAGAATAAGACCCAGCTGGCTAGGCCAACTGAGTCTTATTCTTTTTTCATTACAAGATTGGCGATAACAAACGTGAAAAATACTGTTTGAATTTTCGCCAAGTTGACTGGGTTTCAAAATAGGCTTCATCAGCAATAAAACTTTTTTCTAAGTCATTGATAAAGTTAGTTTGCAATTCCATCGCTATTGTATCGTCATAAATAAATGAATTAATTTCAAAATTCAATTTGAAGCTTCGAACATCCATATTAGCTGATCCAATGGAAGCAACTTCACCGTCGACGATTAAAACTTTCGAATGGAAGAATCCATCATCATAGACATAAACCTTCGCGCCATACTTAATAATATCCTTAGCAAAATATTCGGTTGCCCGATAAACAAACGGATGATCTGGCTTGCACGGAATCATGATGTTCACATCCACTCCTGACAAGGCAGCCATCTTAAGAATTTCATGAACACTATTATCCGGAATAAAATAAGGTGTTTGAATATAGATCGAGTGTTTAGCCTGACTAATCATCCTGATGAATCCCATTTTGATAGATTGAATATCATCACCTGGTCCACTGGAGACAATCTGCATTGCCGTATCACCTATTTTGGGTGAAATAGGAAAATACTCCTCATCATAAGCACGTTGTTCATGCTTAGATGCAACGGCGTTCCAATCCATAAAAAAACGACTCTGTAAGGTTAACACAGCATTCCCTTGAATCCGAATATGTGAATCACGCCAGTTCCCTAATCGTCCTTCTCCAATATATTCATTACCGATATTGTAACCACCCATATAGGCTACTTTACTATCAACAACTATAATTTTACGGTGATTACGGTAGTTCATACGTAAATTGACAAATGGGATACGGGAGCCGAAGAACACAAGTGTTTTTCCGCCCAACTCTTCTAGTCGCTTAAAGAATTTCGGGTGATTCCCTCTACATCCAAGAGCATCAAATACAACTAATACCTCTACCCCAGCAGCTGCACGATTTTCTAAAGCTGCTACAATACGTTTTCCAAGGTCATCTGATCTAAACGTATAATATAACAAGTGAACATGATGTTGTGCATTCATAATATCTTCGATAATTTTTTCGAACTTAGCTACATTATCAATCATTACTTCAACTTTGTTTCCACTTGTTAGAATTGATTCATTGCTCTCTAAAAACAAAATTGCCGTATGACGTTTAACTTCGCTCTCGTCATCGGTTATGACTTGATCATTTTCTTCCAACATTTCCTTTTGGTAACCTGCAAGTTCGGACATTCCTAAACTCTTTTGCGTTTTAATATCATATATTTTATCTGCAGGTATTTTTTTACCTATAAATGTATACAGGATAAAACCAAAGACTGGTATAAATGCGAGCGTCAATAACCATGCCCAAGTTGTTGGAACATCCCGTTCTTCGTGAAAAACAGTGTAGATTGCTCCGATAAAGTTTATAGCAAATATAATGACGATAATCCATTGCCAAAGATTCATAATGCTACTCCTTTTCCATTATAAAGTACAGAAAAGAGGTGAAAATCATTCCACCTCTTTTAAATCGGTTATTTAGTGTTAAAGTTAATCATTTAATAATTTAGATTTTTCTTTTCTGCTTAAAAATGGTGTGTCTCTTGGAATAAATACTTGAGGTAGTACTTTAGCTAGCAATAGGAAAATAAGGATTGCTGCTCCTGCAATTAAAAGGAAGGATAGACCTTCTCTTTTTAAAGCATCAGTAAAAGTAAGCGTAGCATCATCAGATGATAGCGATCCGAGTAACACCCAAATAAAACTTACTACGGTTCCTAAAACAGATGCTGTTACAATATTTAAGGCTGCATTAGGGAATCGTTTGTTATTTAATGTGCGTTGTGTAAATTTGGCAAAAAAACCAGCAATACCAACAAAGGCATAGGGACCAAACTGATTAACAAGATTAGTAATCAAGTCTGCATTGCCATTTAGGAAAACTGCAACAATAGCCGTTACAATCCCTGCAAAGAAGCCTTGCAGCATGCCTCTTCTTAAACTGATAAATAAAATTGGTAAGATTGATAGGACAAACTGACTATCGCCTACCGTAATCGGTAAAAATAATAGCCCAATAGCAAGCCCCGCTGCTATAACTCCTTCTATCCATGCCTTTAAACTAGCTGAACCCATATAACGATAACGCTCCTTTTAAGTCTTGAAATTTAAACAATCATCCGTTTATTTTTTTAAATAGCTAGATGCTTCCATAATGATTGGAAGAATAACAGGACGACGTTTGGTCTTATCAAACAAGTAACGACTCAATGAATCACGAATCTCTTGTTTTAACGTAGACCATTCAAAATCTTTGTTTTCTAGATTATCTTCTACTACTTTTTTCGTAATTTCGGTACTTTCTTTTATTAAATCTTCGCTAGCTTTCATATAAACAAAGCCTCGAGAAATAATTTCTGGACCTGAAACGATTCTGCCTTGACGACGAGAAATAGTCACAACAGCGATAAATACGCCATCATCTGCCAATAATTTACGGTCTCTTAAGACAATATTCCCAATATCGCCTACCCCAATACCATCAATCAAGACATTTCCAGCTGCTACCTGACCTGCCATTCTCATACGACCATCTTTGTATTCAATCACATCGCCTTTACCAGGAATAAAGATGTTTTTGTAAGAAATACCCACTTCGTGCGCCAATTCAGCATGAGCTGCTTGAACACGGTAGTCACCTTGTACAGGAATAAAGAATGTTGGGTGTAGTAAATTCATCATTAACTTCAAGTCATTTGGTGTAGCATGACCGGATACTTTAAACGTATCAGAAATTTCTTTTACGCTTCCGCCAGCACCATATATCATGTTTTTAGTACGTCCGACAACTTTTTCCATCGATGTTGATGGTGTTGTTGTAATATAAACCAAATCGCCGTCTTTAATGTTGACTTGTTTGTGTTTACCTTTTGACATTCTTTGTAATGCTTCAAAGGGTTCCCCACTTTGTCCTGTTTCTAAAATAACTAGTTCATCATCTGAATATTGATCCAGGTTTTTCTCTGTCACAATGACATTTTTAGATGGTAATACTAATTTACCTAAGTTAATAGCTGTATCAACCACCTGAACCAGTTTGCTGCCTGTCATAAAGATTTTGCGTTTCGTTTGGTGAGCTGCATCTAAGACTTGTTGAATACGCATCACATTGCTTGCTACGCAAGAAACAATAACACGACCTTCTGCATTATTAAAGGTATCAATGATTTCTTCTGTGACACGCATATCACTAACATTTTCAACGTAAGATTCAGCATCGCTTGAATCACTCATCAATGCTAAAACATTTTTTTGACCAATTAACGAAATAGCTGCAAAGTCAGTTTTATACATATCAGAAGCACTTTGATCAAACTTGAAGTCACCCGTGTAAACAATGGTGCCATCTTGTGTATCCAAGCAAATAGCAACTGAATCCGGTATAGAATGTGTTGTACGGAAGAATTTAACCGTCACATTATCAAATTCAATTTCTGTTTTTTCATTAATAACATGGTAGTTATTGAAATTTGGATTCAAGCCTGTACTTTTCACTGAGATTTTCGCTAATTCGATGGTTAGCTCGGTACCGAAAACCGGTGCATCAATATTTTCTAAGAAGTATGGTAATGCACCAACCGCATCTTCATGACCATGCGTTAAGAAAATACCAGCAATACGGTTTTTATTTTCTTCTAAATAGGTAAAGTCTGGAATCACCACGTCAATACCTAGTAGTTCATTATCTGGATACATTAATCCACAATCTAATACAAAAATTAATTCGTCTACTTCGACGACATACATATTTTTTCCGTTCTCACGGACTCCACCTAACGGAATGATTTTTATTTCACTCATTCTGACACCTCTTCTATTTATTCATCATTTATTTGCTTATTTAGGAGTTAAGGAAATCTGAGACTATGCTCCTTTAAAAACGACTATCTGTCTTTCTTTCAGAAAGCTCCATTGAATGACTAGTTGGTGACTGGCAAATTCTAAATAAAATAATGTCAGTCTTCAACCGTATTCCAATTAGCTATCATGCATGGCGTTCATTTCTGTTTTTAAAAAGATGATAAAATTTTTTAATAAATTGGATATCACGTTGATATCACTAACCGAAGTTCTCCTAAAATGATTATACCTTATAAAGCCATGTTTTGTAATCATTAGCATTTATTTTGTTAATAAAAGCAAGTGGGCAATAGAAAAAGGTTGGGCTAAACTCCCAACCTCGCTCTTAATTATTAAATAGGATTAAATGAGTTTCATTTTTACCATCGTTTCAGCAATTTGAAGGGAGTTCCATGCAGCCCCTTTAATTAAGTTATCCGATACAATCCACAAATGGAAGCCATTTGCAACATCTGGATCTTTACGAATTCGTCCCACAAATGTTTCTTTTTTATCTTCTGACTCTGTTGCGAGAGGATAGAGTTGGTTGGCAGGATCATCTTGTACAATCACACCATCCGCTTGTGCCAACAAAGCTTGAAGATCAGTTACTGTGACATCATCTCTATCGATTTCGATATAAACGGACTCTGAGTGTCCATATTTAACTGGTACACGCACACATGTTGCTGAAACTTTCAAATCAGGTAGTCCCATAATTTTTTTCGTTTCATTAATCATTTTCCATTCTTCGAATGTATAGCCTTCTTCTGCAAATAAATCAATTTGCGGAATGACATTATAAGCAATCTGATAATGATTCTTGTCGCCTGATGACGGTAAGATTGCCGCTTGTGGTTTTTCACCTTTTAGAAGACTGGCATTTTGTTGGTCTAGTTCTTCAATGGCTTCAACCCCAGCCCCACTAACAGCTTGGTAAGTTGAAACAATGACACGATCTAAGCCATATGCTTCATGAATTGGTTTTAAAGCTACAACCATTTGTGTTGTTGAACAATTAGGGTTAGCAATCAATTGTTTGTGGTTTGCTAAGGCCTCTGGGTTTACTTCTGGCACAACCAATGGTGTTTCAGGATCCATACGGAAGGCACTCGTATTATCAATCACAACTGCCCCACTCTGGCGTGCTGCTTGCTCGAAACGTGTCGTGATAGAGCCGCCCGCACTAAATAAAGCTATATCAACGCCTTCAAATGATTGATCGGTTGTTTCTTCAATAGTCACGTCAGTTCCTTTAAATGAAACAGTCTTACCAGCAGAACGTTTAGACGCTAATAATTTAACTTTTTTTAAAGGGATTTCTGTATGTTCTAGTAGTTGGATCATCTTTTGTCCAACGGCTCCTGTAGCACCTACTACAGCAACTGTATATTCTTTCATGCTATTCACTCCATCTTCTAAGCCTTAAAAAGCTCGTTCTAAATGATATGTCACTCATTCTAGCACATAAATGAGATTTTTTTAATCTATTTTATAGATTTATTTTCATTTAAACAAAAAAAGCTGGAAATCTTATCGATTCCCAGCTTTTTGATTACTCTTCGCCTTCTTTTTTCAATAGGGCTTTACGTGATAAGTTAATACGTCCTTGACGGTCGATTTCGATGACTTTAACATCAATCTTATCGCCAATTGCTAGTACATCTTCAACTGCACGAACACGTTCGTGGGCAATTTCTGAAATATGAACAAGGCCGTCTTTACCTTTAATAATTTCAACGAATGCACCGAATTTTTCAATACGTTTAACCGTACCGTTGTAAATTTCGCCTGCTTTAACTTCATGCGTTAATTCTTCGATAATTTCTTTTGCACGTTGAATCATTGCTGCGTCAGCAGAAGCAATACTTACATTACCATCTTGATCGATGTCAATTTTAACGCCTGTTTCGTCAATAATACCGTTAATAGTGTCGCCACCTTTACCGATAACCACTTTGATTTTATCAGGGTTAATTTGCATCATTTCAATCTTAGGTGCATATGGTGATAGCTCAGCGCGTGGTTCTGCGATTACGCTTGTCATATGATCTAAAATTTCAATACGTGCTTTTTTAGCTTGTGTTAAAGCTTCTTCAAGAATTTGGTTTGTAATTCCTTCGATTTTAATATCCATTTGTAAGGCAGTGATACCATCTTTTGTTCCGGCAACTTTAAAGTCCATGTCGCCTAGGTGGTCTTCCATACCTTGGATATCAGTCAAGATTGTATAATCTTCGCCATCTTTAACGAGACCCATTGCAATACCTGCAACTGGTGCTTTAATCGGAACACCTGCATCCATCAATGCTAACGTTCCAGCACAGATACTTGCTTGAGAAGAAGAACCGTTTGATTCTAATACTTCAGCAACAAGACGGATTGTGTATGGGAAATCTTCTACATCAGGAATAACTTGTTTTAAGGCACGCTCTCCAAGAGCACCGTGACCAATTTCACGACGACCTGGTGAACCAGCACGACCCGTTGATCCAACTGAGAATTGCGGGAAGTTATAGTGGTGGATGAAACGTTTGCTTTCTTCCACTCCTAAGCCATCTAAGATTTGATGTTCGCCAAGTGGTGCTAATGTTGCTGCAGAAACAGCTTGTGTTTGCCCACGAGTAAACATACCTGATCCATGAACGCGTGGTAGTAAACCAACTTCTGAATCAAGGTCGCGAATTTCATCTAATTGACGGAAGTCAGGACGGATTTTGTCAACCGTAATCAATTTACGGACTTCTTCTTTTTCAATGTCTTCAGCAATTTGTTTCGCATCTTTTAAGATGGCAACAAAGTCTTCAGATTCCATATATTTTTCAGTGAAGTAATCAACAATAGCTGTCATAACAGCTTCAATGTTATCATTACGTTCTTGTTTATCTTTTGTTAAAATCGCATCTTTCATTTGAGCGCTGAAGTTTTCTTGCGCTTCTTTATGAAGGTCTGCATCTGTTTCTAATAGGGTTACTGTCATTTTTTCTTTGCCAATTTCAGCAATCACTTGTTCTTGGAACTCGCACATTGCTTTAACAGCTTCATGTCCGAATAACAATGCTTCTAACATATCTGTTTCTGAAACAACTTTAGCGCTACTCTCAACCATGTTGATCGCTTCTTTTGTACCAGCAACTGTTAATTCAATATCTGATTGTTCTGCTTGTTCAGGTGTTGGATTAAGAATTAATTGTCCATCAACACGACCAACGTTTACACCTGCAATTGGACCTGAAAATGGAATATCAGAGATTCCTAATGCCAATGATGATCCTAACATTGCAGCCATTTCTGGTGTACAATCTTGATCAACAGACATAACAACGTTTGTTACTTGCACTTCGTTACGGAAACCGTCTGGGAACATCGGACGAATTGGACGGTCAATTAAACGAGCCGTTAGTGTTGCATGTTCACTTGGTCTTCCTTCACGTTTAATAAAACCACCTGGGATTTTACCTACTGCATACATTTTTTCTTCATAGTTTACAGTAAGTGGGAAGAAGTTTGTATCTTTTGCTTCCTTGCTTCCTACTGCAGCAGTTAATACAGCTGTGTCGCCGTATCTTACTAATACCGCTCCGTTTGCTTGTTTGGCAACTTGTCCAATTTCAACTTGCAATGGACGACCTGCCCAATCCATTTGGAATACTTTCTTTTCTGTCATTCCTACATTCTCCTTTTAGCATACTTCCCTTTTGCTGACTACTAAACAAAGGTCAACCTTCTCTATAAAAAGGCTCACATTTGTATAGTAGTGCCATGCTCAGGGAGCTAAGTATTATTATAAACGAAATCGCATTGCTTTTGCACACAATTAGTTAAATTAAATAAAGAAATACATAAAAACATGTTAATCGCAAAAAATAAAACGGATTCTCCATGAAGAATCCGTTTTATGATCTATTATTAAGATAGATTAACGACGTAGACCTAATTTTTGGATAAGATCGCGGTAACGTGCAACGTCTTTTTTACGTAGGTAAGCTAGTAAATTACGACGGTGACCTACTTTTTTCATCAAACCACGGTATGAGTGGTGGTCTTTCTTGTGAAGACGAGCATGCTCGTTAAGTAGATTAATTTCATAAGTTAATACAGCAATTTGCACTTCTGGAGAACCAGTATCTCCTTCGTGAACAGCGTATTGACTGATGATTTCGTTTTTCTTTTCTTTTGAAATTGCCATTCTTTTCACCTCTTCGATAAAGTATTCCTTAGTCTGAGTAACACGTTGGTGACTCGTGAAACCAAGAGTAAGGTATTGTGTTTTACACAAAAATAAGATTACCTTATTTTTAGTAAGATTGCAAGTGATAATTCTTATTTGTAAGCAGTTTGTAATTCTAAAATCACATCGCGTAATTCAGCTGCTTTTTCGAAGTTTAAATCCTTAGCAGCTTGACGCATTTCTAGCTGTAACTCTTCAACTAAAATCGCCCGTTGTTGACGATCCATTTGTTTGTAAACCGTCATCGTATCTGCCTCAGGTGCCACATCTTCCGGCGCATGGGTAATGCGAATTAAGTCCCGCACTTCTTTAATAATAGTCTTTGGAACGATGCCGTGTTCTTCGTTGTAGCCTTCCTGAATCGACCGTCTCCGTTTGGTTTCATCGATTGCCTTTTGCATGGAATCAGTAATACGGTCAGCATACATAATAACTTTCCCATTTTCATTTCGGGCAGAACGCCCAATGGTTTGAATCAAGGCTCGCTCGCTTCGCAAGAACCCTTCTTTATCAGCATCTAAAATCGCTACAAGCGACACCTCCGGAACATCTAACCCTTCCCTCAACAAGTTAATACCGATGAGGACGTCAAACTCACCTAATCTTAAATCACGAATAATCTCTGTCCGCTCTAGCGTTTTAATATCACTATGGAGATATTTAACCTTAATACCGACTTCTTTCAAATAATCTGATAAGTCTTCGGACATTTTTTTCGTTAGAGTTGTAATAAAGACCCGCTCATTCTTTTCAGCACGTATATTGATTTCACTAATTAAATCATCAATTTGACCCGCAATTGGGCGAACTTCAATGATTGGATCTAATAAACCTGTTGGACGAATGATTTGTTGAGCAATCCGGTTTGTTTTCTCTCCCTCATAAGGACCCGGTGTTGCTGAAATATAGATAATTTGATTAACATGGCCTTCAAACTCTTCTAGGCGAAGCGGGCGGTTATCTAAGGCTGATGGTAATCTAAAGCCGTAATCAATGAGTTGTTGTTTACGCGCTCGGTCACCGTTATACATCCCTCTAATTTGTGGCATCGTCATATGCGATTCATCCACAATAATTAAATAATCATCAGGGAAGAAATCCAGTAAAGTATAGGGTGCCTCGCCTGGTTGACGACCATCCATATGACGAGAGTAGTTCTCAATGCCGTTACAATAACCCATTTCTAATAACATTTCTAAATCATAGTTAGTCCGTTGTTCCAAGCGCTGTGCTTCCAAGAGTTTGTTTTCTGACCGTAAAAAAGTCAGTTGCTCTTTTAATTCTGCTCGAATGGTATCAACAGCACCTAATGTCTGTTCCTCATTCGCCACAAAGTGAGTGGCTGGAAAAATCGGATAATGTTCGACATCATTTTTAATTTCTCCGGTTAAGACATCTACTTCGCGAATGCGATCAATCTCATCACCAAAGAACTCCACCCTAATGGCTTCACTATCGCGTGAAGCTAGGAAAATCTCCACAACATCCCCTCTCACTCGGAAGCGCCCCCGTTGAAAATCAATATCATTTCGTTCAAACTGCATATCGACTAAACGTCGTAATAAATCATTACGAGAAATCTCCATCCCTTGACGAATCGATAGGACGTGCTCTCGGTAGTTTTCTGGATTAACGAGACCGTAAATACAAGAAACTGAAGCAACCACAATCACATCGCGTCTTTCTAATAAAGAACTTGTTGCAGAGTGGCGAAGCTTATCAATTTCATCATTGACGCTAGCCTCTTTTTCAATATAAGTATCACTAGAAGGAACATAGGCTTCTGGTTGATAATAATCGTAGTAAGACACAAAATATTCAACAGCATTGTCTGGGAAAAATTCCTTTAGCTCGCCATATAGTTGGCCGGCTAAGGTTTTATTATGCGCTAAGACAAGGGTTGGTTTGTTAACCTCTTGGATAACATTGGCTACTGTAAATGTTTTACCCGTTCCGGTAGCACCTAATAAGGTTTGTGCCTGATATTTTTCATTCAAGCCCTCTACTAAATAGCGGATTGCTTCTGGTTGATCTCCACTAGGTTTATAATTTGATACTAACTTAAATTGATCTTTCATATGTGTACTCCTTATAGTAAGAAATAATAGCCATTCATCTCTCGTTCCGTTCTAGTCTAGTTTACCACCACAAGGCTTTTTCACCAAATAAGGCGATTTAGCTCATATTAATGAAAATAAAAAGTCGGTTTCTTAATTTTTATTGCATTTGCAATCATCTTTAGGTATAATATTGCGTGTTGGTAACAAACATCTGACGTTTTTAACCGAAATACTGAAAGAGGGGTGAACCCATTGCCAAATATCGATTCAGCAATCAAACGTGTTCGTACAAGCGAAAAAGCTAACGAATTGAACAACGCTAAAAAAAGCGCTATGCGTACTGCAATCAAAAAATTTGAAGAAGCTGTAGCTGCAAATGCAGAAAACAGTGAAGCTCTATTACAAGATGCATTCAAAGCTATTGACTCAGCAGCATCTAAAGGCTTAATCCACAATAACAAAGCGTCTCGTGACAAATCACGTCTAGCTAAAAAATTGAACAAATAATAAAAAAACAGACCCCCTTAGGTCTGTTTTTTTATTGGTTAGCATATTTCAGCATAAATAATTCAAACTGGATATCCTTTAATCCATCGCCCGTCTTCATCTTCTTCTCTGCTTCTACGAGGCCTAAATAGGCTTTTTGCAAACGATTTTCATCCATATTTCGAATTTGCCCACTCGCTAACTTCACCCGGTAAGGATGAATTTTTAATACTTTAGCAATATCAGGCTGTTGGTAGCCTTTCTTAGCCAGCAGTCGAACTTGAATTAACAAGCGAAACTGTCCAAGTAAAATAGCATTAATCTTAATGGGTTCTTCCTTTTGAAGTAGTAAATCACGATAAGTTTGAATCGCTTTTTGACTATCTTTCTTCAACACATAGGTCACAATATCAAAGATATTTTGCTCCAAATTTCGAGGCACTAAGTCTTCTACCATCTGTTTCGTTATTTTTTTATCCGTCATCGCTGCTAAAAATAACTTCTGAAGCTCATCCATTCCCTTAGATAGATTGTCTTCAATCCTTTCAAAGAAAAATTGTAGGCTCTGACGATCCATATGATAGCCTTCATTTTGAATGACTTGGTTCAAGTAATTTCTAGCTTCTGCTTCCTTTAATGGTGCCACACTAACAACAGTCGCTTTTTTTTGAATGAGCTTACTAATTTTCTTACGATTGTCTAACTTCTCGTAAGCTGCAAAAAAGACAAGAATCGTTGAGTCAGAAGGATTATTTAAATAACGTTCCAACCACTCCGTATCGTGCTCTATCCCCGCCTTAGCTTTTTCACCAGTTAAAAAAACGGGCTGGTCGACAATAACCACTCTGCGATCACCAAAAAAAGGGATTGATTCCGCATCTTCTAACGCATGGCTAAGTGGTACCTCATCTAAGTTATACGTTCCCACATTCAAATCTTGATCTTCTTCAGGCATGGCATGCTCTAATAAGAGCTTCCGCGCTTCTTGAATAAAGTAGGTTTCTGTTCCTAAAAAAAGATAAACGGGACTGAATTGCCCTTTTTTTATTTTTGCTATTTCTGCTGCATAAGTCATTTGCTCACATCTCATTCCAAAAAATTATCTATTCTTATTGTACCATAATCTTGATGCCTTTCTTATCTGAAGTATAGGAAAAATGAACAGCTCCGTCACGATCAGTCCGAAATACAGAGATCTCTTTTTTTGTTAAACGATCAATCACATCAGCATGTGGGTGTCCGTAATGATTATTTTCGCCGACTGATACAAAGGCAAGCTGAGGAGATAGTTGATTGATAAAGGCATCGGTCGTTGATGTTTTGCTGCCATGATGGCCTACTTTTAAAACATCTACGTTTAAGTTAGGATAGGTGTTCAACAAGACTGTCTCTCCTTCTTTTTCTAAATCACCCGTAAAGAGCCAATCCAGCCCACCAATTCGACTGAACAAAACTAAGGAATCATTATTTTCGCCCTTACCTTGTCCGTAAGGTGCTAAAACATGAAAGTTAAAACCATTCAATTGAATATTATCGCCTGCTTTCAGCTCGGATCGCGTAATAGACTTATCTATCTCCTCCAACAGCGATAGAAAGTAAGCATCTTTTGCCATTCCATCAGCATAGTAAATGTGGTCAATCGCTAATTGTTCTGATAAAAAAACGAGATTGCCAATATGATCAATATCGCTATGCGTCAAAATAAGAGCATCCAACTTTCTAACACCTTGCGCTTTAATCGAAGCTGTTAACTGCTTAGCGTGGCTTGTCTGGTTTGTCCTTTCTTGCCATTTTTCGTCCCTTCCAAATGATAGTTTCCCACCAGTGTCAATCAGCACACAACTACGATAAAAGGGACTAATCAAAAGAAAGGCGTCCCCTTGCCCCACATCTAGCATGATGAGCTGTCCATAGTGGGTTAAGTAGGGTGACACATAAAAAATGAGCATTGTCGCCAGCAATAGGATGGTCGAATTTGAAACCAGCTGTTGCCGTTCTTTTGCTATTAAAAAGACTAGAATAGCTATCGCGACTAGAAAATAAAAAACGTGATAAGGCCGTCCCGTTACAACCGAAAAACCATTATAACTAGCTAAGAAGTGAGTCACCCTTTCGACCGCCTCAATGGCTCGATCTAGAGCTGTAATTAATAGCTGATAAAACGTGATAGGAACATTCACGCTAATCAGTAAGGTAATCAACCAAAACAACGGGAAAAAGCAGACAGAAAAAATAAAGGAAAACACAATATTCACAAACAGCCCTATCCAACTCACCTCAAAATAATGGTAACTTAAAAATAAAAAGGATACTGTTGTCATCAAAAACGATAAAAACAAATCATTTAAAAGTCGAATAGAATGGTCATTTAGCCGTTTAGATAGGACATATAAAACTGCCGACAAACTATAACTCAGTTGAAACGCAAGCGAAAAGACCACATAAGGATTTATCCAAATCGCCAATAAAAGAGTCCATGCGAAAGCATCCAGTGGCTGAAAATCTTTTCTTAAGATTTGAGCGATTAGTAATAGGCCGTTCGTTACAATTGCACGAAAAATCCCCACACCGTAGCCAACGACTAGTCCATAAAACAAAATACTAAGGAGTAAGATCGGAACAGTTGTCTCTCTACTAATGCCCAATCGCAACAACACATAACGCAGCAGCTGGATTAAAAAATGAATATGCATCCCTGATATTGAAAATAAATGAATAACCCCTATCTTTTGATAATCTGCCATCGCCTGACTATCAATATCGTCCGTCACATTAAACAAAATTGCCAATAAGTAGTCAGTCGTCTTACCATCAGCCAGTTTATGTTTAACGGCATGGATGATGTTGAGTCTGAGTCGACTAAAAACAGTCGCTATACGTTCATCTTTAGCAATCTGTTGAAACTCACTTAAGCTAGCAGTCCAGTGAATTTTTCGCCTAAATAAATATGTTTTATAATTGAATTGATGAGCGTTTCGAGCAACAGATGGTTCTTTTAACTGCATTGAGGCAGAAAAGGAAATGGGATAAGTTAGGGATTCCCACTGCTTCTTTTCTTCTTCTGAAGGGATTTGATAGTAAAAGGCTAAGCATTCGTTTTTATCAGCTAATTGCAATTCAACGGTTCCACTAAGTAAATTCCCATCAACCTTATAGGACTCGGGGTTCAAATAGAATGTGCCCGACGTCATTGCCTCGTCTAACTGCGTGTGATTGTCTTTTACATGCCATATCGTTACGCCTAGTGTCACTGTAGCAATGACGAGAGCCACTATTAAAAATGCCGGTTCTTTAAAGCTAATAAGTCTTAATAGTAAAAAACAAAAAAGACCCCAGACATAGCCATTTTCGGGTAGCAAAATGAGTAGAATGAGGTTGATTGAAAATAGAGCAAAGAAACTATAATAGCCTTTAATGATTTTAAAACGTTCTTTAAACTGTTTAACAGCAGTTGTGATTGCCATCTTTCTCCCCCACCGATTCATGATTCGAATGGGTCGGTTTAACAAGCGTTGTAAAATAGCTTGGATCTAATGATACTTTTTCATATGGTATAGCCATCTCTTCAAGCAAATGAATAGCGTAGGGATCATTCCGATAATCTTCAAGATAGTAAACTTTTTTAATACCCGCTTGCAAGAGCATCTTCATACATTGCAGACATGGAAAATGGGTTACATAAATTTCAGCGCCATCTGTTTGAACGCCTAGCTTTGCACATTGCAAAATAGCATTCATTTCAGCATGAATCGTTCTTAAACAATGTCCATTAACGATATAGCAACCGTCATCAATACAATGAACATCACCTGATACTGACCCATTATAACCGCCAGCAATAATTCGCTTATCGCGGACAATCGTTGCGCCAACTTCCAATCGTTTACATGTACTTCTTAAAGATAATAAGACCGCCTGTGCCATAAAATATTGATTCCATGGAATTCTTTCTTGCATCAATGACCACTCCTTTTACATGTTATCATACACTATTCAGCCTACTTTAACAGATGTTTTTTAGTTGTTTGAAATGGTTATTTTGTCAGCAATGGCTTCAAATGTCTTACTCCCTATACCACTAACGTTCATTAAATCTTCTATTTTACTAAACAAGCCGACATCCTCTCGATATTGAATAATCATTTCCGCTTTCTTTTGACCGATACCATTCAGTTCTTGCAGTTGGATGGCATCCGCCGTATTAATATTAATTTTACTGCTTTGTTTTTGAGATTGACCGGGCGTAGAATCCGTTGTAACTGTCGCTAAGTCAACTTCTTCTCCTTCTAATGGCACATATATCAGCATTTGATCACTTAAGTGCTGGGCAAAATTAAGGTGTTTGGTAACTGCGCCATCTGTTAAGCCACCAGCCAATTGGATGGCGTCATAAATCCGCATCTCTTGGTTAACTTGGTAGATACCCGGACGTTGAACAGCTCCTTTAATATCAACAATCCAAATGGTATGACTTTCTTCTAGTGATTCTGGTGCTTCCTCTTCCCAACTTTCAACCATAGGCGTTTCTAGTAATAAACTGGACAAATCTGCTTCATCACTCTCCTCCTTATCAGACTTTGGAAAAATCCATTGCATCATTAAAAATAATGATTGCACGACCAAGAGAACAACTAGCAATAACCATTTATTGTCTATCAGCCACCCTTTAACTGCTCTCATGTTTATTCCTCCTCTACTAATAATATCCGCAAAAGAATTAATTTCCGTTTTTTTATTTCAAAATCTTTTATCGTCTCTTATGGAACTTCAGATGATCATTTACTCCTGAACTTCCTCGTCTTACTTTTACAGTCAAAAAAGAGCCCGAAATTTTTCATAAATTTCGGGCTCTTGCTATTTTACTGCTTGTATTTTTCAATAACAGCTTGATTAATGGCTGGCGGAAGGAGTTTCGAAACATCTCCGCCAAACATAGCGACTTCTTTTATCAAACTTGAACTTAAAAAGCGATATTCAGCTGATGCCATCAGAATAACTGTTTCAAGTTCTGGATGCTGGGTTTTATTCAACAGAGCAATGCTCTCTTCATATTCAAAGTCCTTAACATTGCGGACTCCTCTTAATAAGGCATGACAGTGATAGTCCTTTGCCATATCAACCGTTAAGCCACCGCTATGCTTCACAACTTTTACAGAGGTTAAATCCTTTAGAACAGACTGAATCAATTCAAAGCGTTCTTCACCATTAAACAAGGATTTTTTAGATGTATTTGTTGAAACTGCTACAATAATTTCATCAAAGACGCGTAAGCCTCTTTGAATGGTATCAATGTGCCCATTCGTTAGTGGATCAAAGCTACCCGCAAATAAAGCGACTTTCTTCAAACTATCCCTCCTATAATGCTTCAAATATTTCTATCGCAATGGTGCCATATTCTACCCGTTTTATTTTTTGATAACCGGCAATTTGATCAGTTAATTGAGTATGTTTATCCATTTCACAAACAAAGGTAGTACGGTCGTCGACTAACCCTTCTTTAACAAGCAATAAAATATCTTCTTCTGTTTTTTCTGCTTGATAAGGAGGATCAATGAACACTAAACGAAACGTTAGATTGTCTTGTTGACTAGCTAACTTCACAACATTTCGTCTAGAATCACCGGCTAAGACCGTAAACTTATCTTGCTCTTTTGTTATTTCAATATTAGTACGGATAACGTCTTGGGCTTTTCTATTTTTCTCAGACAAGAAGGCATGGTCAATGCCACGTGATACAGCTTCAATAGCAAGTCCACCACTCCCAGCAAACATGTCTAAACAACTCCCACCAGCAAAGTAAGGCCCAATAATATTGAACATAGATTCCTTTACTTTATCGGTTGTCGGTCGTGTTGAATCACCTGGAACAGCCTTTAAATGTCTTCCTTTATATTCACCTGCTACTACTCTCATAAAGTTCCCCTTAACCTTCTACTTTCTCTTCCTGATTGCCTTCAAGTGCGTGTTCAAATGTCATATCAATTTCTGGTCGATGCGAAATCTCTACTTTACGCACATAGTGTAAACTGTTTAATCGATCAACTGTATCCGATACTTCTATTTGATCCACATACATAACAATATATTTAAGGCGGCTTGATACATAGTGAATGTAGCCAATACGCTTTAAGTTTTTAATTTGACGTAAGGTGTAAACCCATACGATGATGCCTTGACGTTTCCTTAGTTCAAAGTTCAATGTCTTTCCTCTTTCCTAAATGAATTTCACAAGCTGTTGGCAGGCCGATTAATGATAGCGAGAACGCATCACCTGCGGACACTAGAATATTTGTAGAAACTGATTTTGCTAGTTTATCAGCAATCAAATCCAATTGGACTTGTAGTTGCCGCTCTGCAATACGAAACTCATAGACGACTTCATCTAAGTCCATTTCTCGCTTAGCTTGATATAATTGCTGGCGGTAGCTTAAAAAGTCCGGTGCATATTCACCATAAGGTTCTATCAGTTCAAATTGTTCTTGCTTGCGTTTAAATTGTTCAATTTTAAGTTGTGCTTCTTCAGATGATTCGATTCTTTGCTTGGCTTCTAAATAACCTACCATTGCCTCGCTTTCTAAAATTCGAATAATCAATTGATCACATTGATCTTCCAAAGCTAATAAAGCTTCGTCATAAATCATCTCAATCACCTTTCTTATTTCGATTCATTTACAAATAAGAGTAGATTATCATCCTCTATCGCGATACTCATATCTTGATTATTTTCATTAAGGACAATTCGTTGATTTTCTTTAGTTGAATAAAACAAGCCAAATTTCATAGCTGGGTCATAAACTTGTGTTCCACTCATATATTTAAGCTTAAATGCTTGATCTGGAAATTCAGGATGTCTGTAAGACGTTAGTTCTTTATAGCTTTGGAAGTCAATCGTGTCGTCTCTTAACAAGTCGTTTACGATCGATCGTCCCTCATCAATGTGAGGATAAGGGGCCAAATTAGCATTTAAGCGTAGCACATTGATATACTCTTCGAGCATAGCTTGGTTAATCTGATCATTCGCTAGTCTGTTTCTATTTTTGATTGAAATCCCCTCTTCGTCACTATTCATTTCTTCAATGAAATAATAATTTAATCCTAATATCTTTTCATAAGTCAAATAACGGATTGCATAAATTTCATCACAATCAGGATAAAAATAAAGAATAGCAAATGATTGGTTATCAAATTCAACTAATGGGAAGAGTTTCATATTTCTCTTAGATAACGTCAGTCGATACATTCGGTCACTGTGACTAAACATAAATTGTTCGCCTAATTGCGTTTCATCTAACACATTTTCTCGGCTCATCCCAATTTTCAATGACCCCGTATTAATCGCATCACCTAAAACAAATATGGATTGAATCTCTTGATTGTTAACTTCTATTTGAACATATTCATGACTGTTTTCCAGATAAGACCACCAACTTGTCTGTGGGTCTTGTTCGGACGTTATCATGTGTTCAGGATCGCCATAGCGACTTTGGTAATCAGCTACCGATTGTCCAAGGTAATGTTCATAGCCGCTTACTGGTAATGGGTAAACACCATCTATTTCAAGCGACATAGTTTGTTGATTTGTTTCAATTTTAGGTTGGCTATAGTCAGGTGAAGACATGAAAATCGGTATATAGTAGAGCGCCAATAAAAAAAATAACAATGATGCAATAAATTGTTTAATCATAACACCCGTCCATTTCTAACCGTCTTTCTTATATAAGTTTTATTTTACCAAAAAGGAAGCGCTAATTGGCTTCCTTTTCTAAAATATGCTGATTTAGTCGTTGATTAATGAAAAGGTTATTCATAATTCCAACGGCAATAGATGACACTAACATACTTGACCCACCGTAACTAATAAACGGGAAGGTCACACCCGTTAATGGCATAATACCAACGGCTCCACCTAAGTTAATGGAACCTTGAATTAAAAACATGGCTGCTATACCGATATAAACCAATTGGCCAAATGAGTCTGTCACTTGTAAACTTGTCCGGAAAATAACATAAACGAAGTAGAAGAAAATAGCTAAAATAAAGACGACTCCGACAAGCCCAATCTCTTCTCCCATGATTGGAATAATAAAGTCTGTGTAGGATTCTGGCAAATAGCCCGATTTCTGGATACTTTCACCGATCCCTACTCCAAACAATCCTCCCCTTGCCAGCGCATAGAAAGAATTGACCAACTGAAAGGAAGAATTTTGTACATCTCCAAAAGGATCTAAATACGCAGTGAAGCGATTCAACATATACGAGGGTATAAATGGAATGGTGCCTACTAGTTGAATAAATAAAATAAACACACTGTAGGCTACGCCAGCAATTCCAAACGTTGATAAACTTATTTTAAAGGGCACACCACTCAATAAAATCATGACCACACAAATACTCAGGAGAATAATCACCCCACCTAAGTCTGGTTGAATAAGGATCAAACCAATAAACAGCCCTAAGCAAAGAATAGGCTTTTTAACTACTGTAAAAATTTGGGAAATAATCCCTCTTTTTTTACCGTTCTCTTTAGCAGGACCATCATAAACTCGACCAATATTAGCCAACTTACGTTGATTATTAGATAGAAAGATAGCTAAATACAAGATCATCGCAATCTTGAAAAACTCAGAAGGTTGAATATTAATCGGACCGAAATCAATCCACGCGCTCGCTCCATTAATCGGATCAACTCCAAACGTTACTAAGTAGATCAACATAAATAGTAAAACAAAGAGAACTGAACTAATAAGACCGATTGATTTTAACAGTTTGGTATTAACGACGGAGAATAATAAGACAACAATCAAGCTAATCATTGCATACATCAACTGACGTTGAAAGAAATGCTCCGAATTGTTAAATTGTGTCATGGCAAAATAACTGCTTGAACTATATACCATAAAAACGCCCATACCTAACAAAATAAGGTAAGGAATCAATAAGTTCCAATTAAAATTCGCTAGTTTTTGCTTGATGGAGTGGCTTATTGATTGGTTTACTTGTTGCAACTTTAATTGCCCCCTTCTCTAAGAGGCTTCGTTGTCTTTTGAGTGAAATAATCGGAGTACATATGATTTAATGATGTTTCAAGGTCCGATAAAATTAAGTGCCCTTCTTCTTGTCCCAAAATGCCCAATTGAACTGCAAAATCAATTTGTTTCGATAAGCCAAATAATTGCGTGTCGACCACTTCTTCAAAAGCAGGACAGGCTGCAAAGCATAGGTGTTCTTTTTGACTATTGATCAAGGAATAAATTTTTTCAGCATCTTGCTTCAAAATTTGGCGAGCTTGGTCTTTATTTTGTATAGTCATATGAATCCTCCTTGATTCGAATTTAAAAAGTTTCGTTTATTATAACACAGAACGAGCAGACATTAAGCGCTCTTCCTTAGAAAATAAACAAAAAGTGTACCTTCCAACAAGGAAGACACACTTTTTAAATAAATTAGTCTTGTTCAAGTGCTTTTTTCTTACGTTTAGCAGATTTTTCACGTTCATTTTTATCTAGAATTTGTTTACGTAGACGGATGCTTACTGGCGTAATTTCACAATATTCATCTTCATCCATGAATTCAATCGTTTCTTCTAGTGTTAATTGACGTGGACGTTTGATAACATTCGTTTGGTCTTTATTAGCAGAACGAACGTTAGTTTGTTGTTTTGCTTTCGTAATATTAACGGCAATGTCATTTTCACGGGAGTTTTCTCCGACAACCATACCTTCATAAATATCAACACCAGGCTCGATAAAGATCGTTCCACGGTCTTCAACACCCATGATACCGTAAGTTGTTGATTTACCAGTTTCTGTTGACACAAGTGCACCATTACGACGGCCACCAATTTTTCCATTTAATTCTGGTAGGTATGCTTCAAACGTATGAGACATAATACCATAACCACGTGTCAATGAAAGGAATTCAGTTGAATAACCAATTAATCCACGAGATGGTACAAGGAAAATCAAACGAATTTGACCATTTCCTGTATTTTGCATATCCTGCATTTCACCTTTACGTTGGCTCAATGATTCAATAACAGATCCCATATATTCTTCCGGTGTATCAATTTGTACACGTTCAAATGGTTCACAACGTTCGCCATCAAAATTCTTGATAATTACTTCTGGACGCGAAACTTGTAGTTCGTAACCTTCACGACGCATATTTTCAATTAAAATTGACAAGTGTAGCTCTCCACGCCCAGATACAATCCAAGCATCAGGTGAACCTGTATTTTCAACTTTAAGTGACACGTCTGTGTGCAATTCTTTCATCAAACGCTCTTCTAATTTACGAGACGTAACGTGTTTACCTTCACGACCTGCAAATGGTGAGTTATTTGTTAAGAATGTCATTTGTAGTGTTGGCTCATCAATATGTAACACTGGTAATGCTTCTTGATGATCAACCGGTGTGATTGTTTCACCAACGAAAATGTCTTCCATACCAGAAACAGCAATTAAATCTCCTGCTACAGCTTGATCAATCTCTACACGGTCTAAACCGAAGAAACCAAATAATTTTGTAACACGGAAGTTCTTAGTTGTGCCATCAAGTTTTAGAAGTGATACTTGATCGCCAACTTTAATTGTTCCTCTGAAAACACGACCGATACCAATACGACCAACAAAGTCGTTGTAATCTAGTAAAGCTACTTGGAATTGAAGTGGCTCTTCAGAATTATCAACTGGAGCTGGAATATGTTCCAAAATAGTATCAAACAAGAAGTCCATTGTATCTTCTTGATCAGCTGGATCATCTGTCAAGCTTGATGTTCCGTTAATACCAGATGCATAAACAACTGGGAACTCCAATTGGTCATCATCCGCACCCAATTCAATAAACAATTCTAATACTTCATCAACCACTTCAGCTGGACGAGCTGTTGGTTTGTCAATTTTGTTTACTACTACGATTGGTGTTAACTTTTGTTCAAGTGCTTTTTTCAATACAAAACGTGTTTGTGGCATTGTACCTTCATAAGCATCAACAATTAAAACAACACCATCAACCATTTTCATGATACGTTCTACTTCTCCACCAAAGTCCGCGTGTCCTGGTGTATCCAAGATGTTAACGCGCGTTCCTTTGTATGAAACAGCAGTATTCTTAGCTAAAATTGTAATACCACGTTCTTTTTCAATATCATTTGAATCCATTACGCGGTCATCTAATTGTGTACGTTCATTCAATGTTTCTGATTGTTTTAACAGTTCATCTACCATAGTCGTTTTACCATGGTCAACGTGGGCAATAATTGCAACGTTTCTGATATCATTTCTTAATTTCATGTTTTTCCTCCAAACATTTACATCCCAAAAAGAAAGACCCAAACTGAATCTAGTTTAAGGGTCGGTCCAACGGTCTCTTGAAAATACTTTTCATCAATTTATCTTTTTATTGACGGTCCATTTCAACTGCTCTATTGTATCACGGCTCTTTTCATTTGGAAAGAAAAAAGATCAATATCAAGTGAAATTAATTATTCTTTCATAAATTTAGAGATAATTTCTTGGTGTGCTTTCGGATTAGCCACAACAATTGGATTCTTAGTCAATAAGTTAACAGCTTTTCCTTCTCTTGTTGTAAACGATAAACCTAATTCGGTTGCCATCATATAGCCTTGAGCAATGTCCCAAGCATTTAATTCATTAGTAACGTAGGCAGATACTCGGTTCGTTAACACTTGTATCATTTCCAAACCAGCAGACCCAATGAGGCGAACTCCCAATGTATCATTGACTAATTCCTGAGTGATTGCTGTTTCTTTAGTCACCATCTTAGTAGAGATTGCAATTAACCCTTCATTTATTGAATGATCAGGGATAGGCTTAAGTTGATCGTCGTTACGAAAAACACCATGACCTTTCACACCCATATAAATGTCGTTGTTAATGACATCATTAATAAATGAAACAACGCCCTCACCATCTTCAAACAAGGCAATCATCGAACAGAAATTACTCTTTTGCTTTACATAGTTTAATGTGCCATCAATGGGATCAATAATCCAAATAAAGCCACTCATGTCTGTGATGTCATCATAAGTTCCCTCTTCGCCAAAAATTTTATGGTGAGGAAAGTGTTCTCTAATTTTCTCAACAAAAAAAGCTTCAATCGAACGATCCATTTCTGTTACTAAGTCACTGGCATTCGTTTTTTCCTCTATTTTAAGTGATTGATTAGACAATGATTCTCTCAACAAGTCACCTGCCTCTTCTACCCATTGTTTAGCTAGCTCAGCAATCGCTCCATATGTCATGATATCTCCTACTTTCCACTCATTTTAATCGTTTTTAACGTCTTGTCTTGAGCCTTTTTCACTACTTGATATAAGGAATAACCACTATCTTTTTCAAACTGATTAGCGTAGCGTTTCTCCTCGCCCTTCGAAGGGATAACCTCCTTAAAGGCACGGTAGCGGTTTAAAAATACCTCACGCTCAATTCTATTTTCATAAGCTTCTTCTACTGCATTCCAAAGCTTAATAACTTGATCCATTTCCTCGTATGTCCAATCCAAATCGATTGGGTACTGATAATCTGCCACTAAACATTCTCCTTAGTTCTTTATACCACTATCATATGAAAAAGAGACCTTGAAAACAAGTTCAAGGTCTCTTTTTTTTAATTTTACGGATTAGATATGGATTGGTAGTCCCAATGCTAATTCAGCAGCATCCATAACTGTCTCTGCCAATGATGGATGAGAGTGGATTGTTAATGCAATATCATCAGCGTTCATGCCAGATTCAACCGCTAAACCAAGTTCAGCAATCACATCACTTGCACTTACACCGGCAACTTGTGCACCAACAATAACGTTATCTTCTTTAGTTGTTACTAAACGTACGAAACCTTCAGTAGCGTTAAGAGAAAGAGCACGTCCATTTCCAGATAATGGGAATTTAGATGCTTTAACGTTCAAGCCTTGTGCTTTAGCTTCTTTTTCTGTTAAACCAACTGACGCTAGTTCAGGATCTGTAAATGCTACAGCAGGCATTGCTACGTAGTCAATTGCAGATGGATGTCCAGAAATTGCTTCAGCAGCAATTTTAGCTTCGTAACTTGCTTTATGAGCAAGTGCAGCGCCTGGTGTGATATCACCAATTGCGAAAATGTTTGAAACGTTTGTACGACCTTGGTTATCAACTTTAACTAAGCCACGATCTGTCATTTCAACGCCAACAACTTCAAGTCCTAAATCATCAGTATTTGGACGACGACCTACAGATACCATTACATAGTCCGCTTCGATCGATTCTTCCTTACCGTTAGATTCATATTTAATTGTTACACTGTCTCCGTTGTCGATCGCTTCTTTAGCCATAGCGTTTGTTACGAAGTTAATGCCTTTTTCTTTGAATGACTTTTCAACAAGTTTAACCATGTCTTTTTCGAACGATGGTAATAACTGTGGCGAACCTTCAAGAATCGTTACTTCTGCACCTAGGTTAGCGTAAGCTGTTCCTAACTCAGAACCAACAACCCCACCACCAATAACAACAAGTTTCTTAGGAACTTCTTTCAAGTTCAAGGCACCAGTTGAATCGATAACGCGTTTTCCAAATTTAAATCCTTTGATTTCAATTGGACGGCTACCTGTTGCAACGATAGCATTTTTGAATGTATAGGTTTGTGCAGCGTCTTCAGTGAATACACGTAATGTGTTTGCATCATTAAAGAAAGCAGTCCCCATAATGATTTCAACTTTGTTTTTCTTCAATAAGTATGAAATACCACTTGTCAAAGTATTAACAACTTTGTTATCTTTCCATTCTTGTGTTTTTGTAAAGTCTAATTTAACACCTTCAGCTGTTACTCCGAAAATTTCTGAGTTAAGTGCTTCTTGGTAACGGTGTCCTGCAGAGATCAATGCTTTAGAAGGAATACAGCCAACGTTTAAACAAACGCCTCCGATGTATTCTTTCTCGATTACTGCAACTTTTTGTCCTAGTTGAGCAGCGCGGATAGCAGCTACATAGCCACCAGGTCCTGAACCAATTACAACTGTATCTAATTCTACTGCGAAATCGCCTACTACCATTCTTCTATCATCCTTCCATTAATAATAATTCTGGATCAGCTAATAAACGTTTAATATTGTTCATAGCTTTTTGAGCAGTTGCTCCATCAACGATACGGTGGTCGAAGCTTAATGAAAGTTTCATTACACGGCCAACAGCAAGTTCACCTTCAGCATTAACGATTGGTTGTTGAGCGATTGTACCAACACCTAAGATCGCAACTTCTGGGAAGTTAATAACTGGTGTAAACCAGCCACCACCAACAGAACCGATGTTAGAGATTGTAATCGAACCATTCTTCATTTCAGCTGCAGTTAATTTACCGTCATGAGCTTTAGCAGCTAATGCGTTAATTTCGTCAGCGATATCAAACATACCTTTTGAATTTGTATCTTTAACGTTTGGTACAAATAAACCTAAATCTGTATCAGTTGCAATACCGATATTGAAGTAGTTTTTGTATACAATTTCTTGAGTTGCGTCATCAATTGATGCGTTCAATACTGGGAAGTCACGAACTGTAGCAGTCAATGCTTTAACAACGTAAGGTAAGAATGTCAATTTAGTTCCGCGGTTAGCAGCAACATCTTTGAATTTCTTACGGTGATCCCATAGTTTAGAAACTTCAACATCATCATGCAATGTTACGTGAGGAGCAGTATGCTTGCTGTTCACCATTGCTTTTGAAATTGCTTTTCTCATTGGTGTTAATTTTTCACGTCTTTCAAGCTCTTGAACATTTGAAGTGTAAGCTTGAGGAGCTGCTACTGCTTTTTCAGCTGGAGCTGCTTGAGTTGTTTCAGTAGCTACTGGAGTTGCTGCTTCTTGTGCTGGAGCCGCTGGTGCTGCTGCAACGCCATTGAAGTTATCAATATCAGCTTTAATGACACGGCCACCTTTACCAGTTGCCGTAACTTGTGTAATATCAACACCCTTTTCACGTGCATATTGACGTACTGAAGGCATCGCTAGTACACGACGGTTAGGGTCTGCTGCTACAGGAACAGCTTGTGCTGCTGGAGCTGCTGCTTCTTGTGCTGGTGCTGCTTGCGCTGCTGGAGCAGAAGCTGGAGCGTCGTTATGACCAGGTGCATCAATTTCTACTAATACATCACCGATAACAGCTACTTGACCTTCTGGAACAACGATTCTTACGATTTTACCTGTTACTGGAGATGGAATCTCTTCAACAGATTTGTCGTTTTGGATTTCTACTAGCGTATCATCTTCATTGATTGTATCGCCTTCTTTAACTGGCCAAGAAGCGATTTCGCCTTCCATAATTCCTTCGCCTAGTGCTGGTAATTTGAATTGGAAAACGCCAGCTGATGCTGCTGGAGCTGCTGCTTCTTGTACTGGAGCCGCTGGAGCTTCAGTAGCAGGTGCAGACTCTTCACTATCTTCGTAACCAGGTGCATCGATTTCTACCAATACATCACCGATAACAGCTACTTGACCTTCTGGAACAATAATTTTAACAATTTTACCTGTTACTGGAGATGGGATCTCTTCAACAGATTTGTCATTTTGGATTTCTACTAATGTATCATCCTCATTGATTGTGTCGCCTTCTTTAACTGGCCAAGAAGCGATTTCACCTTCCATAATTCCTTCGCCTAGAGCTGGCAATTTGAATTTAAAAGCCATTATATTAACATCCCTTCGTATAAAGATCGATTTGTTTTATCCATGTTTAACAGAATAAGAGAAAATACAGTTCTAGTGGTCAGAACCGTATTTGCTCTTTTATCTTGTCATCCATTAATTAGAAGTTATAAGTTTCTCTAACTTTTGCTTCGATATCTGCTGCGTTTGGCAACCATGCATTTTCAGCTTGTCCGAATGGGTAAATCGTATCAGGAGCTGCAACACGACCGATTGGTGCTTCTAATGAAAGAACTGAACGTTCAGAAATTTCTGACATAACCATTGCACCAACACCAGCTTGACGTTGTGCTTCTTGAACAACAACAACACGACCAGTTTTTTCAACTGTAGCTGTGATTGTTTCAATATCTAATGGAGAAACAGTACGTAAGTCAACAACTTCTACAGAGATGCCTTCTTTTTCTAGGTTTTCTGCAGCTTTAACTGCTTCACGAACCATTGCACCGTAAGTAATAACTGAAACATCAGTACCCTCACGAGTAATAGCAGCTTTTCCTAGTGGAACAGTGTATCCTTCTTCAGGAACTTCTTCACGGAATGAACGGTATAGTTTCATGTGCTCTAAGAAAATAACTGGATCGTTATCACGAATAGCTGAAATTAAAAGTCCTTTTGCATCGTATGGGTTTGATGGAATAACAACTTTGATACCAGGTGATTGAGCAATCAATCCTTCTAGGTTATCAGAGTGCAATTCTGGTGTGTGAACCCCACCACCGAATGGAGAACGGATAACTACAGGCATGTTACGAGATCCACTCATACGGAAACGTGTACGTGCCATTTGAGCTACGATTGAATCCATAACTTCAAAGACAAAACCAAAGAATTGAATCTCAGGAATTGGACGGTAGCCTTCTAATGCTAAACCGAAAGCTAAACCACCGATACCAGATTCTGCAAGTGGTGTATCGAATACGCGATCTTCTCCAAATTGTTCTTGAAGTCCTTGAGTCGCACGGAATACACCTCCGTTTTTACCTACGTCCTCTCCAAAAATCAGGACATTTGGATCATTCTCAAGTTCATGAGCTAACGCATCTGTGATAGCTTGAATCATTGTTAATTGTGCCATGATTATTTATTCTCCTTTGCTTCAAAAGTTTCGATTTGTTCTTTAGCAGTTACAAAGCTGTTATCTTCATACATGTTTTTCAAGAATGAAGAAACTTTTTGTTTAGGTGCTTTATCTGCATCTTGGATAGCTACTTTGATTTCTTCTTTAGCAGCTTCAATAACTTCGTTTTCTTTATCTTCTGACCATAGACCTTTTTCAGTTAGGTATTTACGCATACGGATTAGAGGATCTTTTGCTTGCCATCCTTCTAACTCTGCGTTATCACGGTAACGAGTTGGGTCATCTCCTGATAGAGTATGTGGTCCGAAACGGTAACAGATTGTTTCAATTAAAACAGGTCCGTTTCCAGCAATTGCGTATTCACGCGCTTTCTTAGTAATAGCGTAAACTGCTAAGAAGTCCATACCGTCTACTTGGATTCCTGGGATTCCAGCTGCAACAGCTTTTTGAGCCAATGTTTGAGCTGCAGTTTGAACGTGACGAGGTGTTGAAATCGCCCATCCGTTGTTTTGAATGAAGAATAGTGCAGGAGCTTTGTAAGAACCAGCAAAGTTGATTCCTTCATAGAAGTCACCTTGTGAAGAACCACCATCACCAGTATAAGTGATTGCAACATTTTGCTTACCGCGTTTTTTAAGTCCTAGCGCTACACCAGCAGCTTGGATGTATTGTGCACCAATGATAATTTGCGGTGGTAATGCTTTAAGATCTTCAGCGAAGTCACTTCCGCCTGCATGGCCTCTTGACCATAGGAATGCTTGAGATAATGGTAAACCGTGTTTAATTAATTGTGGAACATCACGGTATCCTGGAAGCAACACATCTTCTTTTTCGATTGCTGCAATACTTCCTAATTGACTCGCTTCTTGACCAGCAGTTGGAGCGTAGAAACCTAAACGTCCTTGGCGGTTCAATGCTGTTGAACGTTCATGTAAAATACGTGACCAAACCATGTCAGACATAAATTGAACAAGTTCTTCGTCTGTAACGTCTGGCATTAAGTCAGGGTTAACGATTTTTCCTTCCTCGTCCATAATTTGAACCATACGAAAATCTGTATTCGTTGGGCTCAGCAATGCGTCAATATCAAATGTTGTTTTCTTTGTAGCCATGCTAACACATTCCTCTCTTTTCCAAATGAATTTCCATTTTACAATGGGGTTTTATACAGCCTGACGAACTGTATTATTCTTGTTACCTCACAACATAAATTTACCACTGACTTGTACTTTATGCAAGGTGTTGATTGCTTTTTTTATAAAATTGTTTGTCTTAGCAAGGATGGAAACGGTTATTATTTTATTATTGCTCAATTATTAACAGGTTTGAAACGCTCGAATTTTTGCTGATTTTTGTCTTTTTTTAGTTGTTTAAAGCACTTTTTCTGTGCTAATCTGTTTTAGTATAGAATTTAAACTGTATTAGTCTTGAAATTAAAAACGTTATTTTAAGACAAGTCATGTTATAACAGCCTAAGAAAAGTTAATTTTATCAACACATTGGGCTATTTTAACTATTCTTAAAGAAAAAAAGGACTTTGTTTTTTATTTTTCCAAAAAAATCCATTAGTTAATTACATCACAATGAAAAATTATTCAAAATAAAAGAGGTAAAAGAGGCTATTTTCTGACAAACAGCCTCTTTTACCTCTTACTTATTAAACGACACCTTGGAATACCATTGCATTTGCTACATTTAAAAATGATGCAATATTAACGCCAGCTAAATAATTACCCTCTAAATCATATTCTTTAGCTGTTTCTTCAACGGTTTTAAAGATATTTTTCATTATTGCTTTCAATTCTTCATCAACACGTTCAAACGTCCAATGGCCGTGCTGTGCATTTTGCGCCATTTCTAACGCACTCGTTGCAACCCCACCAGCATTAGCTGCCTTAGCAGGTCCATAGTAAACGCCATTTTCCAAATAAACATGAATAGCATCCAAGTCACTTGGCATATTTGCCCCTTCACTAACGCAATACACACCATTTTTAACCATCTGCGCTGCTTGATTGCCACTAATTTCATTTTGTGTTGCACACGGAAGAGCAATAGCAAACGGAACATCAATATCCCAAACACTACCTTCTACATAGTCAGCACTGTCTTTTCGATCAGCGTATTCAGTTAAACGTTTGCGCTCTACTTCTTTTATTTGCTTAAGTAGTGCCAAATCAATGCCTGATTCATCATAGATATAGCCATTTGAATCAGAACAAGCAATAACAGTTCCACCAAACTCATGAACTTTCTCAATAGCGTAAGTTGCAACGTTACCACTTCCAGAAACAACCACTTTTTGATCTTTAAATGATTTACCGTTTGATTGAAGCATTTCTTCTGTATAATAAACTAAACCATAACCGGTTGCTTCTGTTCTAGCTAAACTACCATTCATACTAACAGGTTTTCCGGTTAATACGCCTGAATGTGCCCCGTTTAAGCGTTTATACTGACCATACATATAGCCAATTTCACGACCTGAAACACCAATATCTCCCGCCGGGACATCTTGGATAGGACCAATATATTTTTGTAATTCAGTCATAAATGACTGACAGAAACGCATGATTTCTTCATCTGATTTCCCTTTAGGGTCAAAATCAGCGCCACCTTTACCACCACCAATTGGTAGTCCTGTTAAACTATTCTTAAACATCTGCTCAAAGCCTAAAAATTTTAGAATACTTTCATTAACAGTTGGGTGGAAGCGAATGCCACCTTTATAAGGTCCTAGTGCAGAATTATATTGAACTCGAAATCCCTTGTTAATTTGAACAGTTCCATCGTCTGCTACCCAAGGAACTCGGAATGAAATCACTCGTTCTGGCTCAGCCAGTTGTTCTAATATATTCCATTTGATAAATTGAGGATTCTTTTCGATAGCCGGTTCAATTGTATCAAACATCTCGCGAACAGCTTGTAAAAACTCTGCTTGGTGAGGGCCTCTCTTTTCGACTTTCTGATAGACAGTTTCAATATAGTCTTTTGCTGCAGTCATGGCATTCGACCTTCCTTCTTATATTTTTAATCTAATTCTCATTTTATTATTTTACATTTTTTTGACATTAAGTCAATTAATTTTTAGTCCATTTTAAAAAAAACCTTATAAATAAGAGTATATTAACCTTTTTCAATGAAAATAAATCAAATTCAGTTGAAAATTAATTTGTAATTCTATACTATTTAAATATTATATAGTAATATAATAATGATATTTTTAAGAACATCACCTGTTCTTTTTTATTTAATGATTCTATTATCAAAGGAGCTATGCATGATGATTACAATGGATGACATCGTTCGGGAAGGCCACCCTGCTCTTCGTGAGAAGGCAGCTGAGCTAACATTCCCCTTAACAAAAGAAGAAATGATACTCGCTAATGACATGATGACGTTTTTAAAAAACAGCCAGGACCCTGAACTTTCTGAACAGTATGAACTTCGGGCAGGGGTTGGTCTAGCAGCACCACAACTTGCCATTTCAAAACGGATGATTGCTTTACTTATACCAGGTGAATACGAAGATGATCCTCCTGAAATTGAGGAAGTTATGATTAACCCTAAAATCGTAAGCCATTCTGTTGAAGGTGTCTGCCTGAAAGAAGGCGAAGGTTGCTTATCAGTTGATCGTGAAGTGCCTGGTTTTGTTGTCAGACACAGCCGAATTACACTAACTTATCAAGACGTCACAGGCAAAAGTTATAAAAAACGTTATAAAGGTTATAATGCCATCGTTATTCAACATGAAATTGATCACCTAAACGGCGTGATGTTCTATGATCACATCAATGAGAAAGAACCATTTGAACTGGATGATCAAGTCAGTGTCATTGGTTAATATAGGATAATAACGAAAGCCACAAGTGGAAAACATCCGCTTGTGGCTTTTTATTAGGCTTCTTCTTGGAATTGACTGTTATATAAATTGTAATAAAATCCTTCTTGACTCATTAGCTCGTCATGATTACCTTGTTCTATAATTTGTCCTTGATCCATTACCAATATCAAATCAGCATCACGAATCGTAGATAAACGGTGGGCAATCACAAAGCTAGTCCGTCCCTTCATAATCTTAGCCATCGCTTTTTGAATTAACGCTTCTAGTCGCGTGTCCACTGAACTTGTTGCTTCGTCTAAAATTAATACTTTAGGATCAGCAATAAAGGTTCGGGCAATCGTTAGTAATTGTTTTTGACCTAAGGAAATATTAGATGCTTCTTGGTTGATAACCGTTTGATAGCCTTCCCCTAAGGTTTGGATAAAGTGATTCACGTTTGCAGCTTCTGCGGCACTTACAACGTCATCGTCTGTTGCATCCAAACGTCCAAATCGAATGTTTTCCTCAATCGTATCTTGGTACAACCAAGCGTCTTGTAATACCATCCCAAATTGAGAACGATAATCTTGGCGACTAAAATCACGAATGTCATGACCATCTAACTTAATTGCACCTGAATCCACATCATAAAAACGCATCAACAGATTAATCATGGTTGTTTTACCTGCACCCGTTGGACCGACAATCGCAACTGTATCCCCACTCTTCACATCAACATTAAAGTTTTTAATTAGTGTTTGATTTTCTGTATAACTAAATGAGACATTTTCAAAACTAATTTGACCTTCAATCCTATCAGGAAGTGATTGGTTATTCTCTTCCATTATTTCCTCTTCATCAAGGAAACCAAAAATACGTTGTGTTGCTGCTGCTGCGGACTGAATAATAGCCGACAGCTGCGTAATCGTCGAAATCGGTTGGTTAATTTGCCATACATATTGGGCAACTGCTTGTACATTCCCAATTGTCATGCCACCAGCAAGCACTTCTAAAATTCCTAAGACAGCAACCACAATATAAGCACTATTAGAAACAAGAGCAGTAAATGGTGTCATCAATCCTGATACAAAGGCTGCTTTAAATCCACTCTTTTGTAAATTACCATTAATTCTCTGGAACTCTGCAACAGAGTCGTCCTCTTTACTGTACAATTTGACAACTGAAAACCCAGTTAAATTCTCTTGTACAAAGCCATTTAGTTCACCCAAATATTTCGCTTGTTTTGTAAAATAAGGTTGAGAAAGTTCTGTAATTTTACGAGAGATGACATAGGCTGCTGGAATCATAATAAGCGCCACTAGCGTTAGCTTCCAACTAATTAAAACAAGCATCACTAATGCGAAACTGATACCTAAAATAGCATTCACAATTTGTAGTAACGATTGTTGCAAAGCATTTGAAATAGCGTCAACATCATTGGTTACACGACTCAGCACATCACCAAATGATTGACTGTCAAAAAACGAAACCGGTAGACGATTTATTTTGGAGTCCAAATCACATCTCAAATCACGCATAGCGTATTGGACAACACTCGTCATCAAACGCTGTGAAAAGAGGTTAGTTAATTGATAACCTAAAGCACGTAAGAAATAAAGAATCAAAATATTTCTTAAATAAGGATAGTTAATACCCGCTCCTGGTAAATTTTGAAGCATGGCTGCAGCATTGTTTCCTAATTCAGTAACAGCCAAGCCCAATATAAATGGCTCTAGTACATTTAAAATTGACATCAGAACTGTTAATAGAATTGACGTAATAAAGCGTCCTCTGTAAACACCAACGTATTCCCAAATACGGAATAGGTCATTTAATTTTCGTTCATTTTTCATGCGAGTTCCTCCTCCCTTAATTGAGAAGAAGCAATGTCATAATAAATATCACTTGTCTTCAATAACTCTGAATGCGTTCCTTCAGCTACTTTCTTACCTTCATCCAATACAATAATTTTATCAGCATGTAAAATCGTGCTGACACGTTGCGCAACAATAATAACAGTAGACTGACCTGTTTCTTGTTTTAAGCGCCCTCTTAATTTCACATCAGTCGCATAGTCCAGAGCAGAGAAACTATCATCAAAAATATAAATATCCGGCTTACGAACAACGGCACGCGCAATAGATAAGCGCTGCTTTTGGCCACCGGATAAGTTACTTCCCCCTTCAGCCAAATGTTCCTCAAAGCGATCACTTTTCTTTAAAATAAAGTCTTTCGCTTGAGAAATATCAGATGCATCAATTAAATCATTTTCCGAAGCATCCCATTTTCCATAACGCAAGTTATCAGCAATCGTTCCTGTAAATAGCAGCGATTTTTGCGGGATGTAACCAATCTTATTTCTTAAGGCATCAAGGTTATAGTCCCTAACATCATGACCATCGATAAGAATTCGACCGTCCGTAACATCATAGAAACGTGGAATCAATTGCAACAATGTTGATTTCCCACTCCCCGTACTTCCGATAAAGGCGATGGTTTGACCCGGTTCAGCAGAAAAACTAACCTGGTCGATAACAGGCGTGTCATGGTTCCCAGGATAAGAGAATGACACGTTTTCAAATTGAATGTAACCATGCGTCTCAGTTTCAGTAATACCATCCTCATTGATTGAAATTGAACTCTTTGTATCGAAGACTTCTTGAATACGGCCAGCTGAAACCGCCGCACGAGGATACATCATAAAGACAATGGCAAAGTTTAAGAATGAGAATAAGGCATGGAATGAATATTCAATATAAGCAACCATATTACCAATTTGCAAAGTCCCTGCTTCTAGTTGAGAAGCTCCAAACCACATAATCCCAATAATAATCCAATTAATAACATGAGAAAAAATTGGCTGTGTCCATGCCATCAAATAAAACAATCGCTTGCTGACATTGCTATAAGCTTCATTTACAACGGCAAAACGTTTCATTTGAAATTTTTCTCTAACAAATGCCCGAATTACTCTTAAACCAGACAATGCTTCTCTTAGAATTAAGTTAATATCATCTAAATTAGATTGTTGGGACTCAGATAAAGGACGTGATTTCTTCCCTATAAGCAATACTGATCCTAATAGAATTGGAAATGCCGGAATCAGCACAGCAGATAAAGAGCGACTCGTCTGAAAAATCATATAAAAACTTGAAAACAACATTAATAAAGTTGCTAGTCCCATACGCAAAATCATTTGACTAAATTGCATTAAAACAAATGCATCATTCGTGACGCGAGTAACCAGAGATGACACACCCAACCGATCAAATTCTTCATGAGAGAAAGTTTGGATAACGTGATACATATCGTTACGCATTTCCTCAATCATTTTAGTTGTTAATTGACTCGTGGCATATGAAACAACACTGCGGCCAATAAAACCGAGAACTGTAAAAGCAAGCATAACTAAAATTGTATTTATAAATAACTCTCGACTCATCCCAGCTATTGTCCCGTTTATTAAACGAGCAAGCATAGTTGGTAAGCCAAGCTCAACGAAAATAAATCCGAATGAACCAATCACATTAAGCAGCAAAAACAATTTATAGCGCTTAATATATTTCCAGATTAAACCCACTTTTTCATCCTCCATTACATTTTATAATAATCATCATTATACATTAGCCAAAGTTGCAACAAATGTCTATAGTCAGATCATATTTTTTGTTTATTTTTTTAACTATAACATTTCCACCTCACATTACGTTAGATTTCTATGCGCATTTAGATGGATTGTGGTAAACTTATACTAACGATTGTATCGAAAATACAAAAAAGACCAGTTTGGCGTTAAATTGTTTTTTCAATGCGAAAAATATAGAAATACCAGGAGTGATCATATGTTATTTAAAGTGACTTATCAAGAAAACAAAATTGTGATTCCGACAAGAGAATCCACAGAATCGCTTTACATCGAAGCTGAAAACCAAGTTGAAGCAAGACGTATATTAGAAGAAAATACCCCCTATAATATTGAGTTTATACAACCATTAGAAGGAAAGCATCTGGAGTATGAACAACAAAATCCAGACTTCCAAGTAACGGTGTTTCCTCAATGAAACCAAATATTCGTAACAACGAAGTAGGAGTATTCGCCTTAGGGGGACTAGGCGAAATCGGAAAAAACATGTATGCCGTACAATACCAAGATGAAATTATCATTTTGGATTCCGGCGTAATGTTCCCAGAAGATGATCTTCTAGGAATCGATTATGTTATTCCAGATTATTCTTATTTAGTGCAAAACCAAAGTAAAATTAAAGGTCTTTTCATCTCTCATGGTCATGAAGACCATATCGGTGGCGTACCTTTCCTCTTAAAAGAGCTGAACATCCCTATTTATGCAGGTGAAATTGCGCTTGCATTAATCCGTAATAAACTTGATGAACACGGCCTTTTAAGAGATGCAGAATTACATGTTATTAAAGATGAAACAGTTGTAAAGTTCAGAAAGACAAGCGTTAGCTTTTTTAGAACAACTCACAGTATCCCAGATACAAGAAGTATTGTTGTAAAAACACCACCAGGTAACATTGTCTTTACAGGTGACTTTAAGTTCGACTTAACACCGGTTGATGGCAACCCTGCTGACTTGCATCGCATGGCAAAGCTTGGCGATGAAGGTGTGTTACTTCTAATGAGTGACAGTACCAACGCTGAAGTGCCTGGCTTCACACAGTCTGAACGCACTGTTGGCCAATCGTTATCCAACATCATTCAACGTATCGATGGTCGGATTATCTTTGCCTCTTTTGCTTCTAATATCTCTCGTCTACAACAGGTAACCGAGGTAGCATTGGAGACGGGAAGAAAATTGGCGGTCTTTGGCAGAAGTATGGAGAATTCGTTCCAGACAGCTAGAGAATTAGGTTATATTGTTGCACCAGATGATACGTTTATCGATGCTCGTGAAATTAACCAATACCCTGCTGATAAAGTTTTAATTCTATGTACAGGTGCTCAGGGTGAACCGATGGCTGCGTTAAGTCGTATCGCTAATGGCACTCACCGTCAAATCAGCATCCAACCAAGCGACACTGTTATTTTCTCAAGCTCACCGATTCCAGGTAACACTGGTAGTGTTAATCGCGTCATCAACCAACTTTTAGAAGCTGGTGCACGTGTGATTCACGGTAAAGTAAATAATGTCCATACTTCTGGACACGGTGGACAAGAAGAACAGAAATTGATGCTTCGTCTAATGAAACCAAAATACTTTATGCCGGTCCACGGTGAGTTTCGCATGTTGAAAATCCACGCTAGCCTAGCTGAGCAATGTGGTATTCCAAAAGAAAATAGCTTTATCATGGAAAATGGTGACATTCTTGCCTTAACAAACGATACTGCTCGTCCAGCGGGTAACTTCCCTGCTGCTGATGTTTATGTTGATGGTAAAGGAATCGGCGATATCGGAAATATCGTTTTACGTGACCGTCGCATCCTATCACAAGATGGTTTGGTTGTTGTCGTCCTAACAGTCGATTTCAAAACAAAACAATTAGCTGCTGGTCCAGATATCTTATCACGCGGATTCATTTATATGCGTGAATCGGGCTCTTTAATTAGCGAAGCACAGTCATTGATTAAACAAGAAGTTAATCGGACACTATCACATGATGATAAAATAAATGAAAAACGTCTAAAAGATGCCATTATCGATGTTGTTCAACCTTTCTTATTCGAGAAAACAGAACGCCGTCCAATGGTTGTACCGGTTATCATGCCGTTATAATGACAATAAAAAGGTTGGAGAATTTTTCTCCAACCTTTTTTGCTGTTAAAACTATAAAAAAAGCCATCTTTTTAAGACAGCCTCGTTTACATTTATTCTGTTATTTTGTGGAAAAGGTAAGCCGGTTCATTTAATTTCTCATCAAAGGCAACTTCCAAATTATACCCTGCAAAAAACCATTCATCATTCTCTTCGATAAAGTAAGAGATATCATTCACTCTTTTAAGAGCAACGACATTTTCTGGTTCTGCAACTTGGATACCAACAGAAAAACCGTCATGAATCGGGCTATCGCCATAAATCTTTGCTAAAAAACGAACACCATTATTGTTTGTAATAGCCATTTCTTCTTCAAACCATTTTTGTGCTTTTTCTGTAACTGTAATTTCCATATGCTTACGCCGGATCAAACACTTCCGACTCCTCCTCTCAATTTCTTGCTAAATCAATTATAACACAGATAAACAAACTGTATCAACATTATGAACTTATCGTAAAACAAAACTTATTAAAACAGGGTTAATTAGAGAAAAAACAGTAGTTAAATAAAATAATAACAGCTTATTTGATTAGCTGATGTTTGAAGGCATAAATAGTTGCTTGTGTCCGATCTTCCACTTGTAGTTTCGATAATATGTTCGATACATGAGTCTTAACGGTCTTCAGCGTAATGAAGAGTTGATCAGCAATATCCTGATTGGAGTGTCCTTCTGCAACTAATAGGAGCACTTCCATCTCACGAGATGTTAAATCTTCATGTAAGTAATGCTCTGCTTTTCGTGTCAGTTTTTCAAGCATTTTATCGGTCACTTCAGGTTCTAAGACACGCTCACCTTTATAAGAAGATCGAATAGCATCCGCAATTTCATGAGCAGATGAGGTTTTTAACATATAGCCTGCTGCACCTGCTTCTAAAGCAGGATAAACCTTCTCATCATCAATAAAGCTCGTTACAATAATAATCTTTGCTTCTGGCCATTCCTTTAGAATTAGTTTTGTGGATTCTATCCCATCCATGACGTCCATCACCAAATCCATCAAAATAATATCTGGACGATGTTCTAGCGCCATTTTATACCCTTCCTGACCATCGCTCGCTTCTCCGATTACCTCAATATCGTCTTGAATCGATAGGTAGGCTGAATAGCCTAAGCGGACCATTTCATGGTCGTCTACAATTAACACACGGATCATTTCATTTCACAACCTTTTCAATCATTCATCGTATTAGGAATTCGAATTTCAACAATAGTCCCTTGAGATGGGAAACTGATTATCTTACAAGTCCCACCTAGACCACTCACTCTCTCTTGAATATTTGCTAAGCCATAAGACCCTGCTTTTTTCACTTGGCTATCAAAGCCCACACCGTCATCAAAAACGCGCAAACTAATTTCGTTGATATTCTGAGTCAGGTATACTTCTAATGTTTTTGCCTTAGCGTGACGAAGGGTATTCGACAATAGTTCCTGGATAATCCGAAAAAGATGGTCTTCGACACCAGGAATCGTATCAATCGGCATAATCTCCCACTTAATTTTGATTTGTATTTTTGTTTTCAGTTCGTTTAATAATTGCTCAATTCCTTTTTTAAGGGTCTTCCCTTCAAGCTTAACAGGTCTCAAATGAAGCAGTAAGGCTCTCATTTCCGATTGTGACTCGTTGACAATTGACTCCACCAATCGCAACGATTGTTGGATCTTTTCAGGTAAGGTATCAGAACGTTCATTCAATGCCGATAACATCATCATTGCTGCAAACAATTGTTGACTCACTGAATCATGCAATTCTCTTGCAATCCGATGACGCTCATTTTCTAGAATTTCTTCTTTGCTTTCTTTACCAATTAATTGGGGTGCACTGCTCAATTCTTGTACTTCCCTTGATAAATGAACCAACTTGTTTCGCAACTGGCTTATCTCTTCCCTAATGGCACTAGACCCATCTCTCGAAAGGACTGAAGACTCCAAGCCATCTAATTGCTCGTCCAAATTATAATTACCTATATTTAAACTATGTAGTCTATCAACAACGTTGCGTTCGATCCGAGTTAAGTTATAGTAAATAACCCATGAAAAAACAAGCGAGAAGCCAATAATAAATACCGGCATGACCATAAAAATAGGAACTTTAAATAAATTTTCAATATCAACTAAGTCTCTAAAATTTAAAAGAGGTCGAATCGAGAATAATGTTGCAAAAACAGTGACTAAGAGTATGGATAAAATAATGAGAAAGGTTTTGAAAAAAAGTTTTCTTCTCATAAATAAATCACCTCAAAATCACCAAAAAAACTATTTGAGACAATTTTTATTTTCCGACTCGCTTCAGCATAATCATCACTATAAAGAATTAAAGTCTCATTTGATAATTGATAGGTTTCATGTTGAAACGTCACCTGCCCTTGAAGCGTAGAATGATGAAGAGAAACCCCTACACCTGCTGGTACGATAATCCGAGTCTGTCCGAAACCTTTTCTAATCAATATTATGTTTTCTTCAGCCGGCAATAGTGTATTACCTAAATCAATAATCGTATCTCCCATTAAAACAGACATATTGATATTATTCCATTCAAAAATGTGGTTCCCAATCGTTTGATTGCCCATCCACTTTTGCTTTAAACGTTCACCTGAATGATCAATGGGCCTTTCAACTTCTATTCCTGTATAACTTTTTTTATTCCATGGAAAATCAACCCAATTACTAATATTCAAATCTGAGAATAATTGATCCCCATTCATAATTAAATAAAAGACTGCTAAAATCAGCATAAACCAAACTGTAAAAACAGATAGTAGACTAAAAATGATTAAGGATAGCCCGATCCAAAATAACAGACCATTTTTACGGCCTTTTCTACTGCCTAATTTTAGCAAAATGGAACCACCGATAATAACTGCTAACAATTCGTTATTTTCAATCAATAAAAATAACGTTAATAGGAGCAACATTGCTTCCAAGAAAAGAAATAGTTTAAATGTTTGGCGGCGCAAATGCTTCCCCTCCTTCACCTTTTCTTTTATTATACCGAATTATGACACATGAAGATGTGCACCTAAGATGGAAGCTTCTCTCAGCCTAAAGTCTTAGTCAGCTTCATCTTATCATTAAACGAAAAAAATCAGAACAATAAATGTTCTGATTTCTTATTTTAAGACTATTAAATCATTTTTACGTCAGTAATTTTTACAATCATTTCGCCACCTGGTGTTGCGATGCTGACTTCGTCACCGACTTTTTTACCTAATAAAGCTTTAGCAATAGGTGAATCGTTTGAAATTTTACCTTCTAGCGGGTTAGCTTCTGCACTACCAACGATTGAATAGGATTCCTCATCATCGTAAGGTAGTTCAACAAATGTCACTGTACGTCCCAGTGATACCACATCTGCTTCAATATTTTTATCATCAATAATTTCAGCGAAACGAATCATTTTTTCAAGCGTTGAAATACGACCTTCAACAAATGCTTGTTCATCCTTAGCTGATTCGTATTCTGAATTTTCGGATAAGTCACCATAGCTACGTGCAATTTTAATGCGTTCTACGATTTCTTTTCGTTTGTTAATTTTTAAATCTTCTAATTCATCTTCTAATTTACGTTTTCCATCTAAAGTCATTGGATAAACTTTTTCAATCATACTACCTTCTCCTTTTTTGCCATGTTTAATCCACAATAAAAATGATAGCGTTTTAATTCTTTCTACTGGAAAGAGAGTTTATTTTTACGAAATCAGGCATTCGCAAGGCTATGCGAATACCTGTATCAACGGCTATTTTTACTGTTTCGTTGTTTCTGCTTAACAATGATAATAAAATAACATCATCTGCATAAAAAAGCAATTATTATTTTATTTTTTCTAGTCTTTTGATGACTCTTGAAGAATAGAGGCAATTTTCGTCGTCATTAAATCAATGGCAACCTGATTCTTACCACCTTCAGGAATAATAATATCGGCAAACTTTTTAGTCGGCTCAATAAATTGGTGATGCATTGGCTTAACAACTGATAGGTATTGATCAATAACACTATCAAGTGTACGGCCTCTCTCTTCAATATCACGCTTAATACGACGAATAATGCGAATATCGTCATCCGTATCAACATACACCTTAATGTCCATCAGGTTACGTAATCTTTCGTCCTCTAGAATCAGAATCCCTTCAACAATAATAACTTCCTTAGGGTCTCTTGGAATCACTTGATTACTTCTAGTGTGGTTTGCATAATCATAAACAGGTTGCTCGATACTCTTATAATGAATCAAGTCTTCTAAATCCGAAATAAAGCGATCATTGTCAAAGGCAAACGGGTGGTCATAGTTTGTCTTTAAGCGCTCTTCAAACGGTAAATGACTTTGATCCTTATAATAATAATCTTGTTCTAATAGTAATATTGATAAGTCCGAAAACTTCTCAAAAATCGCTCGGCTAACCGATGTTTTTCCACTACCCGATCCACCGGTAACCCCAATCACGATTGGTCTCTTCATATTTACGTTCACTTCCATCTATCTTAATAATTATTCTGCTTCTGATTCGCTATCGGGCACTTTAATGTACTTGTCTGACAGCTCTAGGTGTTCTTCGTAAGTTTCAGCGAAGTAAACTTCCCCTGTCTCTAGATCAGCCAAGAAGTAATAATAATCCGTTTCAATTGGATCTAATACCGCTTTAATGGCGTCTTCTCCTGGGTTATTAAATGGCCCTGGCCCCAAGCCTTTGTTAACATAAAGGTTATAAGGTGAGTCAACTTCTGTATCTGCATAGGTTACAAACTCTTTATGTTCTCCTAATGCGTAAAGAATACTAATATCTGATTGAATAGCCATATCCGTTTCTAAACGATTTAAGAAAACATCCGCAATCATTTGACGGTCTTCATAGCTAACACCCTCTTTTTCTACTAGAGAAGCGAGTGTTAATACTTGATGCACGGTCATTCCAGATTCTTTAATCTCAGTCAAATAGGGTTTAATAACCTCATTCGTTTTTCTGACCATTTCATAAATGAGATCTTCAACTGTATAGTCTGACAAAATATCATAGGTCGCTGGGAACAAATAGCCTTCTAATCGATAATAATACAAGTCTTCTTGCTTCAAATCTTCCGTTATAAGCTCTGGAAAATCAGCTGCAAGTTTATCGATAAAGGTAACATCCGCAATGACTGATAAAAATTCTTGTTCAGTATAATCTGTTTTTTCTGAAAACTCCTGAGCAATTTCAGCAACCATGGCTCCTTCTTTCACCAAGATTTTATTATCTTCTGATAATGGTGCTGATGTTCCACCAGCCTCTAGCGTTGCAATCACTTGGTCTAATTCCATAGATGGAGAGAATTCATAAAAACCAGCTTGAAAATCAGATGCATTTTGTGTCTTCATATAATAATTAAAGACCGTTGCATCTTTAATTATGGTCTCTTCTTCCAATATCTCTGCGATTCGTTTTGTTGAAGAACCCATGGGTATTTCGACTTCTACAGTCGTTTGATTATTAGAATCAAGCGGTTTGAGAGCAGTCGTGATGTAGTTGTAACCTACAATTCCGACAATCAAAATTAAGAGAATACCTACAAAAATAATTGAAAAAACAATTTTCTTAATTAGTGAGTTTTCTTTTTTTCTCATAACCCATTTTTCCTCAAATTCTGTTTGTGGCGTAGCTGGCTTCTTATTCTTGCTACGCATCTTTTCGGTTTGTCTGGTATCGTCTTTCACCAAATACGAACCTCCTTCTCCAACATTTTCAGTCATAACATACTTAACTCAAATCATTATACATGAAAACTATGAAAAGTGAGTAATTTTAACTATTTTTTATCTATTTCTAAAGTTTTCACCAAAATAAAGGGTTGGGATTTTTGTCCCAACCCTTTATTTCATAGTCTTTAGTTCATGTCTTCGTCTTCGATAAATGTGTTTAGAACTTCTTCAATCATATCCCATTCTTCTTCGGTTTCGATTGGTTCTAAATCGCCCTCAGTTCCGTCAGCATTTTCAACGTAAGAGTAAGCTTGTAATTCAATTTCGTCACCTTCAGGAACACCTGCTGGGTAAACTAAAACGTATGATTTACCAAAATCATCTGATTCAAACGTAAATAATACTTCGTATAGTTCTTCATTACCATTTTCATCTACAATTGTAATATGTTCATGGTTATGGTGGTCATGGTCGTGATCATGGTTATGATCGTGATTATGTTCTGTCATATTAACACCTCGTTATAGTATTTAAGTCATTTTAACCTTATTCAGATTCAATTGCTAATGATATTTCAATGTGCATCCAAATAATTTTGCAATAGAATAACCGCAGCTAGTTTATCAATAACTTTTTTTCTTTTCTTACGTGATACATTGCCTTCATTAATCAGCATCTTTTCAGCTTGAACTGTTGTTAGTCGCTCGTCAACATAATCAACTTCTAAACCAGTCTCAGCCTTAACTAAATCGCCATAGGCTATAGAAGCTTCTGCTCTAAAACCGATACTGTTATCCATATTCTTAGGAAGGCCAATCACGACTTTCTCAACTTCATATTCAGCAATGAGCTCTTTTAAACGGTCCATGCCAAACTTTTCTTCTTCTTCATTGATTTGAATCGTTTCAATACCTTGTGCGGTCCATCCCATTAGATCACTTACAGCAACACCTACTGTTTTAGACCCCACATCTAATCCCATTATTCTCATGATTGTTCACGATCAGTTACTGATAAATAACTTTTCAGTAATTCTTCCATAATTTCATCACGTTCAAAACGACGGATCATGTTTCTCGCATCGTTATGACGTGGAATATAAGCTGGGTCTCCTGACAAGAGGAATCCTACAATTTGATTAACCGGGTTGTAACCTTTTTCTTCTAGTGCTGCATAGACTGTTGTCAAGGTATCTCTCACATTCTCTTTTTGATAGTCATCGAAGTTGAATAACATCGTTTCGTCTTTTGAATTCATTTAGACACCCCATTTTTATGATATACCCATATTTTACAGGACTTAAACTCAAACTACAACCGTATCGGTCAAAGAAATGAAACCATTATCATAGTCTGAATGCTATTTCTCTGATAAGTAAGTGACTGCTCGTTTTAAGGCATCTGAAATACCGGCCGGGTTCTTTCCACCTGCTTGAGCCATGTCTGGACGGCCTCCGCCACCACCACCTACTAGAGGTGCGATTTCCTTAATAAGGTCACCCGCCTTAATACCTGCTGTTACCTTATCTTTAGAAACAGCAGCTAATAAGCTAACTTTCCCATCTAAGTCTGATGCGACAACAAAAACATCTGAAACGGATTGTTGACGCCATTGGTCAGCTAATTGACGCAAGGCATTCATATCTTGGTTTTGAATGTGATACGTAATCACACTTACACCGTTAGCATCTTGAATATCATCAAAGATACTTTGTGATTCTGCCTTCATTAATTTTGCATTAAGTGAGTCATTTTCAGCTTGAAGGTCTTTTAGTTCTTCCTTCAAGGTTTCAATACGTTTCGCTACTTCTTTAGTTTGTGGTGCTTTGACTAAGTGCGCAGCTTCTTGCAGTTGCATTTCTTTTTGTCGGAAATATTCATATGCTCCTTGACCTGTGACAGCTTCGATACGTCGTGTTCCAGCGCCAATTCCTGATTCAGATAGAATTTTAAACAAGCCAATATCTTGACTGTTTTGAACGTGGACACCACCACATAATTCAATCGAGTAGTTCCCAATTTTAACAACACGAACTTCTGAGCCGTATTTCTCACCAAACAGTGCCATCGCGCCTAATTCTTTCGCATGGTCAATGCTTGTTTCGATTGTTTCAACTTGTAAAGCATCCCAAATCTTTTGGTTAACTTGGCTTTCCATTTCGATAAGTTCCTCAGCTGTTACTTGTCCAAAATGAGTAAAGTCAAAACGCAAATGATTTTCTGATACAAGTGAACCCGCTTGGGTTGCATGACTACCTAAAACATCACGTAATGCTTGGTGTAACAAGTGAGTTGCTGTATGGTTTTTCGTAATACTTCTACGACGACCTGCATCAACTTCAAGTGTGTAAACAGTGTTTGCTGTCATGGTTGCCTTAACTTCAACAATATGTAAGTTTTGACCATTTGGTGCACGTTTAACATCTGTTACAAGAGCAACAACTTGATTGTTATCGTCTTTGATAACGCCTGTATCAGCTACTTGACCACCCATTTCAGCATAAAATGGTGTTTGATTGAAAATGAATTGTGCTGTTTGGCCATCTTCAATTTGTTCTTTTAATTCATCATCAGCAACTATAGCAGACAACTCCGCTGTTAATTCTGTACGGTTGTAACCCACGAATTCACTCGGAACAATAATGTCCGCTAAGATAGCTGATTGCACGTTAAATGAATCTTCCACTTGTCTAGCCGCACGTGCACGGTTACGTTGGTCTTGCATGGCTTCATTGAAGCCATCACGGTCAACAGTAAAGCCTTTTTCCTCCGCATATTCTTCTGTTAATTCAAGCGGGAATCCATAAGTATCATACAATTTAAACGCATCTTCGCCAGAAATAACAGTTTCCTTACGATCAGTCATTTTTGCAAAAACGTCTTGTAAAATGTCTAAGCCACCATGAATGGTTTCTTGGAAACGTTGTTCTTCGTTAGTAATCACTTTGATAATAAAATCTTGGTCTGCCTTAACTTCTGGATAATAGTCTTCCATAATTTCAGCGACAACAGGAACCAACTCAAATAAGAATAAACGATTGATACCCAGTTTTTGGCCGTGCATGACAGAACGGCGAATTAAACGGCGTAAGATGTAGCCTCTACCTTCATTAGAAGGAAGTGCACGATCACCAATCGCAAAACTAACGGCACGGATGTGGTCTGCAATAACTTTGAATGATGTATCAACTTTATTATCTTCTCCATAACGAACACCGTTGCTTAAAGCTTCAATCTTTTTGATAATCGGCATAAATAAATCGGTTTCGAAGTTTGTCGGTGCATCTTGAATAATGCTAACAACGCGCTCTAATCCCATACCCGTATCAACGTTTTTGTGTGGCAATGCTTCATAGCTACCATCTGGTTTGTGATTGAATTCAGAAAATACTAAGTTCCAGATTTCTAAATAACGCTCATTTTCGCCACCTGGATACATTTCTGGATCTTCATCCGGAAGATCTTGGTAAGCTGGTCCACGATCATAAAAGATTTCAGTATCTGGTCCACAAGGTCCGGCACCAATATCCCAGAAGTTATCTTCAATAGGAACAATATGGTCTTCTGATAATCCTACTTTTTCCATCCAAATTCGTTTTGTATCTTCGTCTTGCGGGTAGTAAGTCACATAAAGTAATTCAGGATCAAACGCTAACCATTCTTCACCAGTTAAAAACTCCCATGCCCAAGGAATAACCTCTTCCTTGAAATACTCACCAATTGAGAAGTTACCTAACATTTCGAATAGCGTGTGGTGTCTTGCTGTTACCCCAACATTTTCAATATCGTTAGTACGGATACTCTTTTGTGCATTGGTAATTCTTGGATTTTCTGGAACAATTGTACCATCAAAATATTTTTTAAGTGTTGCAACACCTGAGTTAATCCATAACAAGGTTGGATCATTAACAGGTACTAAGGACGCACTTGGTTCAACCTGATGGCCTTTTGAAGCCCAAAAGTCTAAGAATAATTGACGAACCTCACTACTTTTCATTTGTTTCATTTATTTCGACTCCTTATATCTTCTTATTTTGAAGAAACAAAAAAACACCCCACAGCATTCAAGGGCGTTTGACCGCGGTACCACCTTGATTGCAATGGAATGTTACCATTCTTCATTACTTCTTAAAAGCCGATATCGCTGGCAGCGATGGTATTTCTACCACATTACTAAAAGGGAGCATCATCCAGACTGTCCCCTTTCACCAATGGCAGACTCTCTACTGTTTCTAAATGATATGGCCTTTTATAATCGTTATAAGTATAGCTAAAATAAAGCCTTGAAGCAAGCATATTTTGACATTTCAACCCACTATCACAATTTGTTAAAAGTTCATAATCGTGATAAGATTAGACATTATATCTTACGTTTATTAGAAGGAGTATCTGATGACCATTCGCTATCATATCATCGCCAATCTTCATTCAGGATCGGGAAAGGGTAGAAAAATTGCCCTAGATGTTCACCGTATTCTGGATAAACAAGCGATTCCTTTTACCTTTTACCAAACTGAATACCGCAAACACACTATTACGCTTATCCAAACTATTGCTAGACAACTTAAACAAGACGAGCGAATCCTCATTATTGGCGGTGACGGTACCTTACATGAAGCTGTCACAGGGTTAATTCAAGCTAATTTAAAGATTCCAGTTGCCTACTTGCCAGCAGGAACTGGCAATGACTTCGCACGATCGATTGGAATGAGTAGCCATTATAAAACTGTTTTGAAAGCTATTCTAAAAGCTGACCACCCTACTCTCATTGAATGTTTTATCTATCGTGACGAGGAGAAAGACGTGAAAGGCATCGGTCTTAATAGCTTAGGTATGGGCTTTGACGGTAAAATCATTCAAATTCTTAATGACAAACACACTAAAAAAACAATACTATCAGCTGTTGGCTTAGAAAAACTTATTTACTTAAAGAGTATTTCTTCTGCCTTTAAAGACAGAAAAACCTTTGACATTTCTGTCACTGTTGACGGTGAAACCTATACTGATTCAGATATTCTTATTGTAGGTGCGATGAACCATCCTTATTTTGGCGGGGGAATTAAGATTGATCCTGAATCCCAATCCAACAATCATGAATTAGCAGTGATGATGATTAAAAACATGGCCTTTCCAGAGCTCGTTAAATTATTGACTAAGGTACTAACAACTGGCAGTCATATTCACTCTGAGCATTTTCGCCGTATCAGTGGCAAAGAAATTGCTATTCAAGTTATGGCCACTGCCCCTACCCAAGTGGATGGTGAATCCCTAGCAGAAGATGACTACCACTTTAATTTTGAATTAGCATCATTTTTACTGTGGCAGTAAAGAAAAAGCGTTAGAGAATCTTATTCTCTAACGCTTTTTCTATTAATGAATAAAGTCATAAGGTGACATATCAGCCATCCCAATCATTGGATCAATATTACCCTTTTGGATTTTTTCAATTGTTAGCTGATAATCAGGTTCAGTTACAGTGGTTTCAAACTCTTCAACGACTTGACTAATTGTTTCTTGCTTAATCGGTTCAGCTTCAATAATAATTTTATCGCTATTTTGATGGCGAACCACTTTCTCAATCAACATGGTTTTTCTCAAATCACCAGTATTTTTAATAGCAAATTCAAATGCTTCCACTTCACCACACAAAATTAACTTACTTTTACTACGAGTTACGGCTGTATAAAGTAAATTCCGCTTTAGCATACGGCCATATTGACGCACCATGGGTAAAATGACCATCGAAAACTCGCTACCTTGAGCCTTATGGATGGAGCAGCAGTAGGCTAATGTAAATTTGTTCCAATCATTCCTTTTATAGGTGACTTCCACACTATCAAAAACAACCGTTATCTCATCTACTTTATCTTCTGTTTCCTTCGCATATTGAATGCTGACAATTTCACCAATATCACCATTAAAAATATTTAGTTCCGGCTGATTAACTAACTGAAGAATTTTATCGCCTACTCGGTATAAGGCATCGAAATACTGAGCTTCTCTTCTTCGTTTATCAGGATTTGGATTTAGAATATCTTGCATCATGACATTCAAAGCATTAATACCAGCCGGCCCCTTATACATAGGTGCCAGTATTTGAATATCCTTAGCAGTATATCCTTTGGCCTTTGCTTTTTCCACAACAGTACGAATGAGTGGTTCAATCTGATTCGCCTGACAAGTAAAAAACGACCGGTCATTATGATTACGAGTAAAGTCAGGAGCAAGTTGCCCTTCTTTGATTTCATGGGCTAAAGGAATAATTGAAGATCCACCCGCTTGGCGATAGATACGTCTTAGTTCAACCTGAGGAATAACTTGGCTACTCAATAAATCAAACAAGACTTGTCCTGGTCCAACTGATGGTAATTGATCTTTATCACCAACAAAAATAACTTGCATACCGGCAGGAATAGATTTTAACAAACGATTCATCAGCCATGTATCGACCATAGATGACTCATCAATAATTAGCAGTTTCCCCTCTAATTCTTGTGTATAGACGTCATCATTGGGATTTTCTTGACCGGTTAATCCTAGTAGACGGTGAATGGTACTACTTGGAATACCAGTCATTTCATTCATCCGTTTAGCAGCCCGACCTGTTGGTGCTGCCATAATAATGGGATAAATACCATTGAGGTACTCCATTGAATTAACAGGAAGATCATTCAATTCACAAAACAGATTAACAATCCCATTTAATACCGTCGTTTTCCCCGTACCAGGGCCACCCGTTAAGATAAAAAACGGCCGCGTTAAGGCTTGCTCAATCGCATCAGCTTGAATATCGTCATATTGAATGTTCAGTTTATCTTCCATTTTACTAATTTCTTTTTTGAAATCGACACCTGGATAGTCAATACTTTTATCCTTCTTCAAAAAGCGGTACAGACTAGATGCAATTCCCTCTTCTGCAAAAAATAAAGAGGGCAATGCAAAGCGTTTTTGATCCTCGACGAGTTCCATATTCTCGACCATTTCAACGACACTTTCAATCAAGAGTTGATCCTCGATAACGAAACGGCGGCTTGTTTCAAGCAGTTGCAACGAACGATCAAATAATTCATTACTTTCAACATAAGTATCACCATTGGACAAACATAGATCTTGAACGGTTGAAATAATAGCCCCTTTAATTCGGTTCTTATCGTCTGCTTCAATATCAAGCTCCATAGCGAGTTGATCGGCTCGTTTAAAGCCAATACCATCGATATCTTGGATTAACTGATAAGGATTTTCTCTCACGATTTGCAGTGTTTCTGTTTTATAAACTTGCATAATAGCCGCAGCTTGATGATTCGTAAACCCTAAATTAGCAAGTTCAATAATCGTCTTTTCAGTCCCTTGAACTTGTTGGAGGACATCGTAAATCATCTGTCTTTTTTTCTCATTTAAACCTGAAACCTGCTTCAAACAATCTGGATGATCTAAAATAGCATCTATGGCTTGTTCCCCAAGCGTATCAACGATTTTCTCAGCTGTTCGCTTACCTATTCCAGGGAAACGGTCACTAGATAGGAAGGCAATCATCCCATTTTTTCCAGTCGGTTTCTCTCTTTCGTAACTGATGGCTTGAAATTGAATACCATACTTTGGATGAGTGACAGCTGTACCTGTAAAACGATAAACGGTATCCAAGCTAATATCACCAAAATTACCAGTGACAACAATTTCGTCCTTATCAATAGGGAAATTATTTTCATGAAGTTCGATTAAGAGAACTTTATAAAAGTTCGATGGATTTTCAAAAAAGACAGCTTTTAATTCTCCTAATAAATAAGGCTGCTCATTCGTTTCCATAAGTCGACCTCTCCTTTCCCTTTGTTATCATAGTTTTCATTATAACCTAAAATCAGTCTTAAAAAAACTGCCTCTCACCTAAGTCTTAGCTATAAAAAAAGCCAGGACTCTTGTCCCAGCTCGATAATGATTAAATGTATTGTAATTCTTCTTGGTTTTGGAATGCTTTGTCAATAATACCGCCACCTAGACATTCCATGCCATCGTAAAATACGACTGCTTGCCCCGGTGTAATCGCACGAACGGCTTCATCAAAGACAACTTTTGCTTCTGTTTGATCGTCACTTAACGTTACGGTTACTTTTGTATCTTTTTGACGGTAACGGAATTTAGCCGTACAAGTAAATGTTGTTGGCATTTTTTCAGTACGCGTAAAATGAATGTCTGAAGCTAATAGGTAGTCTGCATATAAACGCTCATGGTGATAGCCTTGCCCAACTAATAAAGTATTGGTAGCTAATTCTTTACCAACAACAAACCAAGGATCATCTGTTTGGCCACCGCCACCGATGCCCAAACCTTTACGTTGGCCAATCGTATAATGCATCAAACCAGCATGTTCGCCCATTTTCTTACCATCTAAAGTGACCATATCGCCAGATACAGCTGGTAAATAAGTCGATAGAAACGTTTTAAAGTTTTTCTCTCCAATAAAACAAATACCTGTTGAATCTTTTTTCTTAGCTGTTGCTAATCCTGCAGCTGCAGCGATTTCTCTTACTTGTGATTTTTCCATGCCACCTAATGGGAACATTGTTTTTGATAATTGTTCTTGCGATAGTTGATTTAAGAAGTAGGTTTGGTCTTTATTATTGTCCACGCCTCTCAATAAATGAGAAACACCCTCTTCATCCCTTACCACTTGCGCATAGTGTCCTGTTGCAACATAGTCCGCCCCTAAATCCATGGCATAATCCAAGAAAGCTTTAAATTTGATTTCTTTATTACACATAACGTCTGGATTAGGAGTGCGACCTTTTTTGTATTCATCTAAAAAGTATTGGAAGACTTTATCCCAATATTCCTTTTCAAAGTTTACAGAATAATAAGGAACACCAATTTGTTGTGCTACAGCTTGAACATCTTTGTAATCTTCAGTTGCTGTACAAAATCCAAATTCATCCGTGTCATCCCAATTTTTCATAAAAATACCAATGACATCATAGCCCTGTTCTTTTAGCAATAAGGCTGTTACTGAAGAATCGACGCCACCACTCATTCCTACTACAACTCTGATGTTTGCATTGTTTTCCATTGTCACATCCTCCTCCCTTTCTCGCTACTTCCAAAAAATAAGTAGCATTTACACAAGATAAAATATTACACTATTCATCTCTATATTTCAAGCCCTTTTACTTACTTTATAAAAGTAAGTAGTAATAATACCAATTGGTGCAACGGGTAATAGCTGTACCCTAGCCACTTGGGCAAAGGTGGCAATCGCCAATTCATTTTGACAAGAATCGGAATCAATGCCAACAAAGCAACGGATTGAATGGTTGATGCGAAGAAAACGTGTAAAACTAGTAAACTGACTATGCCCCACCATTTATTTTTATAGAGCATGATATAAATACCCCATCCCATTAAAAAACCATAGATCCCATATTCTGTTAGGTTGCTTAATAACAATGCAATCGGAAATAGTTTTATATGTTCTAAGGAAAAGGCAAAAATCGCTAATGTGAATAGGATATTAAACGGATTGCCAATCTGGATTGTAACGATCATACTGATTAGCCCCGTAACAACAAGCCTCAGTAGGTAGTGATTCATATTCTTTGTCCGCTGAACCCCTTCTATGGTCGTGTAAAGGAATAGGGGAAATGCCAATCGTCCAATGATTCTTAGCCATAGTTGAGAAGGAAATAAAAAGTAACCAATATGATCAATCGTCATCGTTATAATGGCTAGCCACTTAATGGTATTCGTTTTTTGATTCATAACGTCTCCTCTCTAACTAAAAAAGGAGAAGACAGCTGTCCACTCCTTTTATCTTTAATCAAAGTATACTGTTTCTCCCTTGTTAAGCCAAGAATAAAGCAAACCGATTAACAAACCGCCACCTACATAATTACCAATCAAAGCAAATAGCCAATTTTTCAAAACAGCTAGTACGCTCATTCCTTCAATCATGCCTCCATTTGAAAAGAATGCCATGGCAAATGATGAGAAGTTGGCAATAACGTGCTCAAATCCTAGGAAAGCAAAAATAAAAATAATAAAGACTGTTGCAAATAATTTTCCGGCATCATCTTTCATACGAGCTGATGCAATAATAGCTGTATTAACAATAATATTAGCAAAAATACCTTCCGATAGTATTTGAGAGGTTGTTTTAGAAAGTTTAGCAGTAACCGTTGTATATAAATAGTGATCACTTGCTAATTGTTGAAAAGTTGACGTTTGACAGATTAACCAAGCCGAGATAATTCCACCAACTAGGTTACAAATAATACACGTCAATAAAATTTGGCCTGCTCGTTTAGGAGAAACAACACGGCGGTGCATGCCGGCTGTCATATACATCATGTTACTTGTTCCGAGTTCAGCATCCATATAGATAATCATCACTAACGACCATGAAAACATAAATGAATAGAAAAACTTACCTAATGAGGGATCAATATGATTCCCTTTATCGCCTACCATCACTGCTATAGCTGTTCCGATGGTTAAAAACATACCTGAAAAAAAAGCTCTTACCATATATTTAGGAATAGAGTGTGTAAATAAGTGGTCTTTCTTTCTTGCATTTTTATCAATGACTGACATTAGACCTTGGTTATCCAGTTCCAATCATGTCAACTCCCTTTTGTGATTTACTGAATTAGTATAGCATATTTCAAGAAAACAGCAATAGAGATATTGACTATAAAAGTTGAAAACACAATGTTTGTTCACATTTAATCCCTATGTGACAATAAGAACAGCTTAGTCTGTTTTGTATATAGAGCCCGTCATTTTAAATTGTATCTTACACCTGCAGAAAAAAACTAGCAGCAAAACGTTTAAATAACGTTTTGCTGCTAGTTTTAAGCTTCTCGTATGACGTTTTCTTCAATCAAACTTGCTAAAATATAGTTAATGTTTTCAACAACTGTTTCCATATTGGCTTTACCATAGACATCTAAAGTTTTTAATCCATTAGCTGTTGTTGTTGACATACGTAAGCTGTCTAAGTCTTTAGAAACAAGAATTTTTAACATAACCGACTGATTACTATTTAGTGGGCTCACGTCACGGAAATATTGAAAATTCCCTGTTTTCGTTTCCTGAAAGCCATTATCTCTTAGTGCGTAGCGTTTGACATCATCGTGAAGACGGTAGCTTTTTGATGACCCTTTTAAAGTTGTTACTTTATCATATGCCATATTGCGACTCCTACCTTTTTTATTTTATTCTAGCACAAGACTAGGCCACTTGCTAGTTGTCTGAGTAACGACTTTGAATGTGTGCGATTAAGTCAGCCAATATGACCATGTCTTCTTTCGTATTTTCTTTTCCAAAAGAAAGACGAATGGATTCAAGGATGCGGCGGCTATCCTTACCGTACATGGCTGTTAAAACATGGCTAGGTTCAAGACTGCCAGCTGTACAAGCTGATCCAGCTGAAATAAAGATTTGTTTTAAGTCGCATTGAATCAAAAATTTATCCGATTGAATGTTTGGTAAATAAAGACTTAGAATATGCGGCAAGCCATCATCTACCATGCCGTTCACTTGGTAAGCAACATCTCGCTTAGTCAGCTCATCTAGTAAATGTTGTTTTAATTCAGCTTTATAGAGATTGTTAGCTTGACGCTTAGCTAGCATATTCTCAACTGCTTTTGCAAAACCAACAATATAGGGTGTATTCTCAGTTCCTGCACGGTGGTCATTTTCTTGTGTGCCACCATGAATATAATGAGGTAAATGCAAATCATTGCGACGGAATAAAAAGCCAATGCCTTTTGGTCCATTGATTTTGTGGGCAGTCACTGATAACAAATCGATATGATGATCATCCACTGCTATCTCCTGCGATCCGTATGCTTGAACAGCATCTGTATGAAAGAGTGCTTGGTGTTCTCTTACAATTTCACCAATTTCCTTAATCGGATTAATCGCTCCGACTTCATTGTTCCCATAAATAATCGAAACTAAAATAGTATCCGGTCTTAGCGCTTCAGCAACTTGTTGCGCAGTCACGCAGCCTGTATCATCAACTGGCAAATAGGTCACCTCAAAGCCGAGTGTTTCTAAATACTGCATCGGATGAAGTACGGAATGGTGCTCGACTGCCGTCGTAATGAGATGCTGACCTGACTCTCTTCTAGCTAAAGCAGTGCCAATAATTGCGGTATTATTCGATTCCGATGCACCACTTGTTATAATCAAATCTCTTGCCTCAGCACCAATCGAATTCGCAAACACCCGTCTAGCATCTTCTACTAGCTTACGAGCGTCTCTTCCTTTTTGATACAGGCTTGAGGGATTGCCATATTGATGGCGTAGTGCTTCTTCTATCACACTGACCACATCTGCATCAATCGGTGTAGTTGCGGCATGGTCTAAATAAATCATCTGATTTCCTTCTTTCTCTTCGGTTAGACAGTTAAGGTATAGCTCTTAAGCCACTCCGATAATTGACGGTTCAATTCAAGCTCTGCTTTAGTAAACAAGCGCTCTGCTTTCTCATCGATTGTTGGTATCAATTGATGGGCTTTCTCAATGTCTTTTTCAATAAACAAGGCATAGGCAGCTTGCGGAATCGCTACACGACTATAGTAATTCTTTAAAGCTGGATACTCTTCAATAATCGTCATATCTGCCTGAACGGCGTCCTTACGTCCAAAAATAGCATTACAAAATACTTTTTCTACCATAATAATTCTGACATAAGGAGATTTTAAATAGCTCTCTTTAGAAGTCAAACTCGTTAAAATTTTGTCTGCTTCTGGAAAATCTAACTTTTCTAAAAGCTGTTGATAATAAATAAGAACAAGGTACTCCCCTAATAAGCTTGTTTGCGCTTGGCCAGATTTAACTTCTGTAAAGTAATCAGCATCCAATTCCCCATAGGTTTTCCCTGATTTTAACAAAGCGACAACAGTCATTTGCTTAAAGTACAACTGTTTTTCTAGGGGTGATTTGCTAATTTGGCTGATTGTGAGGCCATCTGACAAGCCATATGGCAAAGCGTTGGCTAAAAATAAATACATGGGTACCAGTGAGAAGATAAACGCAAATACACTCCATTTACCTTCTAGGAAAAAGGCACCGCCATATAAAAAGCCAGCAGTTAATAAGTTTACAATTAACCCACCTGCTAAATAAAGAAGGTAGGGTTGTTTATCTGTCGGAGGCGCCATCAAACACTGACCAGCTAAACCAGGTGACTGACGATTTTTACGCGTCGGCGTTTTAGAATTGGCATCGTATTGAAAAAATGGCAGTTGTAAATAAAGTAATTTATAACCTGTTAACCAACCAAAAAATAAATGTCCCAATTCGTGTAAAACAAGATGAAACATTACTGAATAAAGGGCTAATAAGAAAACTAAAAATAACTCTAAAAATGGAATATCTTGAAAAACTACCGTAAAGCTCAATTGATTAGCGATAAAGTAGGCAGCTCCCATAGCAATTAATACCATGAATACGAGCAAACGTTGACCGATTTTCATTTTTATTTCCCACCTTTTTCTTTAATTGTCATTTCCGGGAATAAGCGATCTAGTATATCACGTGTTAAGCGTCGTGATTCCCCTTCAAATGGATAAATATGCATCATCATCATGGGGTTGAAGTTCGCTTCGATCACACCATAGCCTGGGTTTTCTTTTGTTGATGGTTGCTGATAGTCTTTAATCATCATATCCATGCCTGAAATGGTTGCGCCTAAAACAGTTGCCATCTGTGCTGCTAATTGCTTGTATGACTCATCCATCTTATCCGTATAATCAATCGAATCGCCACCGGTACTCACATTGGAATTATCTCTTAAATAAACACGACTAGCTGCTTCAGGAATATCATCTACTTGATAGCCTTGTTCTTCCAAGGTCATCAACTCAATGTCTCCTAGTTCTATTTTTTCAAGCGGGCTGCGGTGGTTTTTCCCTCTTAATGGGTCTTCATTTTTCATAGCGACTAATTCTTTAATCGTATGAATGCCATCCCCCGTCACATTCGCCGGCACACGAAGCAAAACAGCCTTGGTTTCTTCACCAATAACAAAGAAACGATATTCTGTTCCTTCAACAAAATCCTCTACTAAAATGGTATCGTCCTCTTTAAGAGCAATAGCAACGGCTTTAGTAAAGTTAGCTAAATTAGCTCCTTCTTTAAAAATAGAAATACCTAAACCATAGTTAGTAGATTTTGGCTTAACAACAAAAGCTTTGTTGGCAAAGAGTTGATAGTCTCTAACCGCTTGTTCTTGATTTGTATATTCCATACTAGCTGGCACAGAAAACCCGTGTTTAGCTAGTATTTTTTTTGTGACGACTTTATTTTCCATAATGAGTGGTGATATGTAGCTATCAAGAGCGGTCATATTACCATTTTTAACGTACTCTAAATGGTCGCCATATTTCAACGAAATAAATTGGTCGCTGCGGTCAAGGATAGAAATCTCTAACCCTTGTTGAATGGCATCAAATAACAAAATTTGAGTCGATAATTCCATATCCTCAAATCCTGTTAAGGCATAAGGACGCTCTAATGATGTCTCTTTATAGTGAACAGCTGATTGAGTAGCCCACTCAGATAAGTCAATACCCTCTTCTTCCATAGTGACTAATTGACCACTAATTGTTTTTTCAGGTTGAAGAAAGGCTTGGTATTTGTCTTTAGCAATGCTAACTAAGTCAAGTGGTGCGTCTATTTCTTCCAACATGGCTAACAAACCTGTCATCATTTGAAGCCCCTCTTCTTGGAAGGCAGATAGCTGTAAAGGGTGTTCAAAGGCAGTTTGACTATTCATGTCACGACCCTTTTGCCAATCAGCTTCATTAGTTGCTTCGTCTATCCATAATAAATACATAAAGAAGCTATGAACAAAGGACATGTCTGCTTTAGAAATACCATATTTACTAAAGGGGTTCAGGTCAAACAAACGGAACTCCAGATAGGCAACGCCATTTTCAAGAACTTGTCTAGCTTTTTTACCACCACGAAAACGAACGGGTGAATAGAATTCTTTTTCTTCAATTAATTTTCCTTCTGAAACCATTCGTTCAATGCTTTCAACATATTCTTCTAAACTATTAAACGATACGTTGACATCCTCGTTATTGACATAGCCATACTTGCTACTTCTTAAACTTCTAATATAGCCACTTGGAATATCATCTGGGATGGTATTATCTTGGAAGTAGTTATCTTTTACTTCAACTGAAGCACCTAATAGATAAGTTAACATCCACTGGTATCTTAGGAAATTGTGGGTTAATTTAAAGTAAACCGCTGTTTGAAATTCACGAAATGTTTGAATATCATTTTGTTTTTCATAGAGTGCTTGAAGAAAGTCAGGATGAAATTCAAAGTTAAAGTGGATGCCACTCATCATTTGTTTTTTCTTTCCATAGACTTTTGCTAAATAATCGCGGTAGCGAACGTCTTCTTTATTATCCAATTTAGCAATGTGAATCATGTCTTCTTCAGGCATGTGAATCGGCAAACTGAAAGGAAGCATATACTCATCTTCATTAAGCGAAGCATGGACCACATCATGAATAGCAGCCAACCAATCTTCAACTTCTTGCACACTCTCTACTGGTGGTGTAACAAGTTCCAACTGACTTTCTGCAAAGTCCGTTTGAATATAAGGATGAAAAGTTCGGTTACCAAATAAATGAGGGTGCTCACTCTCCGTAATCGTTCCGTCCCTCAAAATGCGTTGGGATTCTTTTTCTACCCCAAAAATCGCTTTTGTAAATAAGTTCTCGAACTTATTATCTTTGATGATTGTTTTGATATTCATCTACACTACTCTCTTTCATCTACATTTTTACACTAGTTCTATTATAGCTATAAACCATGCATTTGATAAGTCACTTACTTTTTTTATTTAAAAAAGCTTAAAAACGAATATTTGTTCTATTTCATTATGTCGCTTATAATAGTATCAGAATGAATGAAAGGAATAACCATTATGAAAAAACCGCTCGCCTTTCGCATGAGACCAACCAATATCGACGAAGTTGTCGGACAGCAACACTTAGTTGGTCCAAATAAAATTATTAGACGAATGGTAGACGCTCGCATGCTATCATCGATGATTCTCTATGGTCCACCAGGTACAGGGAAAACAAGTATCGCAAGTGCCATTTCAGGATCAACACAGTCTGCCTTCCGCCAATTAAATGCTGCAACTGATTCTAAAAAAGATTTACAAATTGTTGTTGAAGAAGCTAAGTTTTCAGGTCAGGTTATTTTGTTACTCGATGAAATTCATCGTTTAGATAAGCCTAAACAAGATTTTTTACTTCCTCATTTAGAAAGTGGCCTCATTGTTCTCATTGGCGCAACAACAGAGAACCCTTATATTAGTATTAACCCTGCGATTAGAAGTCGAACGCAAATTTTTGAGGTCAAACCGCTTGCTATAACTGATATTGAAGTAGCTTTACAGCGCGCCTTAACAGATGAAAAAAATGGTCTTGGCCACTTAGCGATTAAATTGGATGATAATGCTCTCCAGCATTTCGCAAGAAGTTCTATGGGTGATTTAAGAGGGTCACTTAATGCATTAGAATTAGCCGCTCGTTCAACTCCTGAAAATGATGAGGGCGACATTCATATTACGCTTACTATTGCTGAGGAATGCTTACAAAGAAAAGCACTGGTCCATGATAAAGATGGCGATGCTCATTATGACGTTATTTCTGCTTTTCAAAAATCATTACGTGGTAGTGATGTCGATGCCTCTCTTCACTACTTGGCTCGTTTAATTGAAGCTGGTGAACTGGTTATTATATGCAGAAGACTATTAGTTTGCGCTTATGAGGATATTGGATTTGGTAACCCAGCAGCCGTGGCACGAACAGTATCTGCCGTTCAAGCTGCTGAAAAATTAGGTCTACCGGAAGCACGAATTCCACTGGCACACGCAGTCATTGATTTAGCCCTATCTCCCAAATCAAATTCAGCGATTGATGCCATTGACGCAGCTTTAAATGACGTTCGTCAGGGAAAATCAGGAGATGTGCCCTTACACCTCAAAGATGCTCATTATCAAGGTGCTGAAAAATTAGGCAGAGGCGTTAATTATAAATACCCACATGCTTACGACAACCACTGGGTGGCGCAACAATACTTGCCAGACAGTCTAAAATCGTCTCAGTATTACGAAGCAGTGATCACTGGTAAATATGAAAAAGCACTTGCTCAACAAGCAGATTCTCTAAGAAAATCATCTGGAAAATAAAAAAATGGGTTACGCTTACATCCTTATTAAAACAGCTTTTTAAATAAAAATTAAGTAAGAATTCTTGCATCCTATTCAGGTGTGTGCTACTATACTTATAAGAAGTTCTGAGGTGTACGATATATTCTCAATGTGTTGACCGAACAAATAATTACTATATTGGGATCCTTGATTTATGTCGGATAGCAAGCCATGTCATGTGGAAGCTAGCAAGACATTCTGTGGAGCCCACCTGCTAATACTGCGGGTTCAAAACTAGTAGAATAACATAAACCGGCACCATCGGATTTTCTCTATAAAGTTCTATACTTTAGAAGCCGCTCTTTGAGCGGCTTTTTATTTTTGAAAGGAGTTCTTCTTCTGATGATTAAAGGATTAATAATCACATTTGGCATACTCTTACTAGTCGTTAGTTGGTTTTTGACTAAGAAAGCTAACGATGCTTTTCTTTTATTTCCAGAAAAATTCACAGATGCTCAAAAACAACAATTAAATCAATTCTTTACAATAAATGGGATAATTTTTGCAGCCTTTGCCCTATCATCAGTCATTACCTTAATTGTCGATCAAAAAATCGTTTATCTTGTCTTCATCGTGATCGTTTCGCTCTATTCAGCTTATTTTTCAAACAGTCTATCTAAACGATTAAAATAACGCTTTCATTACTTCCTTTTTATTTCTTCAAAAATGCGTTACAATAAAGATGTAAGCAAAGAAGAAATGGAGTGATCGTTATGTTACAAGAATACACAACAATTTTGGCCCCTGTCGATGGTTCAAGCGAGTCAGAATTGGCATTTCGAAAAGCAATTGAAGTTTCAAAACGAAATCATTCAAAACTGGTTATCGTCCACGTTATCGATACCAGAGCCATCCAAACCCCTTCAGGCTTCGAAGGTAGTTTTACAGACGAAATTATCCGTCAGACAAAAGTCATGATGGATAGCTATGAAAAAGTCGCTCGTGATGCTGGCTTAAGCGACATTGAAAGTCGCATTGAATACGGCTCACCTAAAGTGATGATTGGTAAAGATTTACCTGAAGAATACCATGCCGACTTAATTATGATTGGCGCAACAGGCTTAAATGCTGTTGAACGTCTCTTCATCGGCTCGGTTTCTGAATATGTGATTCGCCATGCCCCATGTGACGTCATGGTTGTGCGAACTGATTTGGAAAATAAAAAAGTAAACTAATCAAAAAAGTTACGAGGTTGGCAATTTAAGCCAACCTTGTTTTTTTATGCCATTTTTGTCGATACAGCGTTTAAAAACTGGCTGTATCTTACATTTACATAGCCAAATGTAAGATACAGCACTAAGATATCGAACTGTATGATACATTTGAGGGCAGAAATGTAAGATACAACTCTTTTATTAACTTTTTATCTTTTTATTATTACTGCTGTATCGTACAGCTGACTATAAGAAAAGCGGACAAGTCCGCCTTGGCCTATGAAAAAATAGGAAATTTGACCCTGAATTGTCAGGAGACTTCGCGCTTCAGCGGGTTAGTCGAATGATATGCGTTAGCGAGCAGCGAAGCGCGCAATGGGGCAAATTTATCTTTTTTTCAGTAGGCCAGGACTTGGGAGCTAGACATTGATGGCTGAACTTATAATCCCCTAGACTATAAAAAATGACGGAAGGACTCATGCCCTTCCGTCATTTTCTATTTAACTTATTTGCTTAAACGAATAACGTCATTTAAGATAACTTTTTCTTCATCAGTTGGAATAAGAAGAACTTGTACTTTAGCAGCATCTGTTGAGATGATTCTTTCTTCTCCACGAACGTTATTTCTTTCTTCGTCAATGTCACAACCGAACCAGCTAATGCCGTCGATGATGATTTGACGTGTCATAGCAGAGTTTTCACCAATACCAGCAGTGAAGACAATTGCATCAACACCATTCATTGTTGCAATGTATTGACCAATGTATTTTTGAACGCGGTTGTAGAAAATATCTAATGCTAGTTGTGAACGCTCATCTCCAGCTTCAGCTTCAGTTTCAACGTCACGCATATCACTTGATACACCAGAAAGACCTAGTAAACCTGATTTTTTGTTTAAAATATTAACCATTTCATTAATATCAGTAATTTCAAGTTTATTCATCAAGTATGGTAATAATGATGCATCGATATCACCAGAGCGAGTTCCCATTGTAAGACCAGCTAGTGGTGTGAATCCCATAGATGTATCGATTGATTTTCCGCCATCTACAGCAGTAATAGACGCACCATTACCTAAGTGACAAGTAATGATTTTCAAGTCTTCTAGTGGTTTGCCTAATAACTCAGCTGCACGTTCTGAAACGTATTGGTGGCTTGTTCCGTGAGCACCGTACTTACGAGCTGCGAAATCTTCATAGTACTCCATTGGAATGCTATATAGGTAGTTTACAGCTGGCATGTCGGCGTGGAATGCTGTATCGAAAACAGCTACGCTTGTGATTTCTGGTAATAATTTTTTGAAGGCACGAATTCCTGTTGCATTTGCAGGGTTGTGCAGTGGTGCTAATTCACCTAGTGCTTCAATCTTAGCAAGAGCTTCGTCATCAATTAGTGCTGATTCTTTGAAGTCTTCTCCACCAGCTACAATACGGTGTCCAACGCCAGTGATTTCGTTGAAGTCTGTGATAATTCCTAGTTCTACTAATTGAGTCATTAATTTCTCAACAGCAATTTCATGGTTATCAATATCTTCTGTAACGGAATACTTTTTACCTTCACCATATTTAATTGTGAAAATAGAATCTTTCAAACCAATTCTCTCAATAATACCTGATGAAACAGCTTCTTCTTCTGGCATTTGGTATAAAGTAAATTTCAGACTGGAACTTCCAGCGTTAATTGCAATAATTTTTGACATTCGTTTTTTTCGCTCCTAACAAAGTTTTATGATGATATCAAAAGTATTATAACATCTTTTCACGCCAATTGTTAAAATTTCCTAAAAACTCTTTCATTCGACGCGCATCTTTCAAGTCTGGCATATTAGCAAGTAAAACTTGTTTAGCTTGCTTTGATCCGTTGCCTTTCTTTTGAATCATGACAATTGATTTTTGAATTTTTTCAGACTGGAACAAGGTTTGAGGTAAATGAAGCATAGCTTGTAAGTACCCCGCTCCCTTCAACCATTTCATTAGAACGCCTTGGTTATCACTTTCAAACAGGTCTTTCGGGACAATAAAGACACCCCATCCGCCCTCTTTTAAGTATTTCAAGTGCTGTTCAATCAACAAATAATGGGCAAAGGAATGACCTTCTTTAAATGACGTTTGGAATTTCTTCGCACGATCATCGACTGGATAATAACCAACTGGTAAATCAGAAACTGCCAAGTCAGCTGGCTGAATCAATAGTTCTTGAAGGCTATCAGAATGTGTGAATTGAACGTTTTCTCCCCATCCTTGCAGATGCAATCCATTGGACGCTAGCGAGATTAACAAATCATCATTATCAACTAATTCAGCTGTAACGGACTTTCCTTTACCTTCAAGAGCTTCCATAACAACGGACAAGAGGTTACCTGTTCCAACTGCTAAGTCGTGAACATGAATGGCTTCCTTATTATCTCCCAGAACTACAGCAGTGAAATAGGCAATTAAAGAAGCAATGGTATCCGGTGTAATTTGGTGATTGACTTGGATTTTATCTTCTTTAATAGCTTTGATATAGCTTAATTGTAAGAGTTTGTGTGTCACTTCTCGTGATTCTTCATTTAATTTTAGTTGACGGTAAAGGCGATTCAACTGCTTAACTGTTTCCTCGGAGGGTAAACCATCCATTTGTTGTGCCTGGTTATCGTAAGCGATATTCTGAATTGTTTCTGCTAATGCTTCGATATAGGAAACATCTAATTCCTCTTGTAGGAGAAGAACGGCTTGATCGAGTGTCGAAAATAAGTGTTCAAGTTTTGTTGTGTCCATAAAAGACCCACCTTTCGCCTTTCTTTGCTAGAAAAAAAACTTGCGTCAGGAAATACCTTCGCAAGTTCTTTTGTGTATGTAAATTGGAAAAACATTTATTTATTATTGAGCAACAGGGTAAACTGATACTTGTTTTTTGTTACGTCCTAGACGTTCGAAACGTACAATTCCGTCTGTCTTAGCATACAAAGTATCGTCTCCACCTTTACCAACGTTCAATCCTGGATGGATTTTTGTTCCGCGTTGACGGTACAAAATAGATCCACCAGATACGTGTTGTCCGTCTGCTCGTTTAGCACCTAAACGTTTAGCATGAGAGTCACGGCCGTTAGAAGTAGAACCGCCCCCTTTTTTCGTAGCGAACAATTGAAGGTTAAGTTTCAACATGAGTTTGCACCTCCTTGGTTTTAGATTTTATTTAAGTATTAATGGTTTATTAGTTTAACATAGTCAGGATAAGTCTCAGAGACATCCTCTAGCGATAAATACAAATGCTTCAACAAAATTTGAGTCACGCTATCTTGTTGATCCGTTAGCTCAGTTTGAACTTCCGCATACAAGTAACCGCCCTCTTTATCTGCTTGTTCGACAATCATTTGATGATTAGCCATTTTATCTAAACTATTGACAGTTTCAATAGCTAGAACAGAGACAGCAGCACAAACGATATCCTCACCCATATCTGCATAACCAGCATGACCCGTAATCTCAAATGAGACAATGGCGCCTGATTCATTATGGTTAAATCTTGCTTCAATCATAGTTAATCACTTCTCTTATGCGTTGATTGCTTCGATCATAACCTTAGTGTAAGGTTGACGATGACCTTGCTTACGGTGAGAGTCTTTTCTTCTCTTGTAACGGAAAGTCGTAACTTTTTTCTCGCGGCCTTGTTTTTCAACAGTTCCAACGACAGTTGCGCCTTCTACTAATGGAGAACCGATTTTTGTATCTTCTCCACCTACGAAAACAACTTCTTCAAAAGTAACTTTGTCACCTTCGTTTACGTTAAGTTTTTCAACGTAGATTGGTTGACCAACTTCAACTTTTAATTGTTTACCACCTGTTTTGATAATTGCGTACATATTTCTGCACCTCCTTATATACTTAGACTCGCCGAATGAAGTGCCGTAAGGACTTGTAAACTTCAAATCGAGCGGTTGTAGCTGTGGTGCGCACATTTACAACATGAATAGTTTACCAAAATACCGATAAGCAGTCAACAAAAATATTTATATTTCAGCAACTGGACTCATTTCAGCTGTGTGATAGTTTAACTTTGAAAATTCTTTTATCGTCATCATGACAACAAAGCTTGATAGGTAGGCAGCTGCTAAGAAAATCATGACTGTCTGAACAGTTCCCACATCCATTAAAAATCCAATAATCATTGATGAAAAACCACCTACAGCTCGCCCGACATTAATGATTAAGTTATTGGCCATTGAATGAACATGTTTTGGATACAGCTTACTTACAATTGCCCCATAGCCTGCAAACATACCATTTACAAAGAAGCCCACGATAGCTCCACCAATTAACATAGCAAATTCATTTGTCACTAAAGTAAATAAATAAACAGCTGAAGCAGACGCTATTAGGAAACTACCATAAGCGATTCGTGGACCTACCGCATCTAATAATTTACCAAAACATAACATCCCAATAGACATACCAATAATCGTTGAAATCATCCATAACGAGCTTCCTGATACTGACAAACCTAGACTTTCTTGCATGATTTGTGGTAACCAGTTCATCAATCCAAAGTAACCACCGATTTGAATGATTGCCATAAACATTAACGATACCGTTTGACGGCTGAGTTTAGCTGTTTTAAATAGCTCTTTATAGGAAACCTTTTCTTCTGTAACAGCGGTTTGTGGCTCTTTTTCAGTTGTTTGCTCAATCATCTCATCCGTTACATTGAACTGTACCCAAGCAACAATCAGTAACGGTAATAAGCCTAATAAAAATAAAGCGTTCCAACCAAACCGAGGTAAAATAATAGAAGCACAAAGTGCAGCTACAATATTACCTACCATACCGGCTACTCCATTATAGGCAGACATCTTACCCATTTTATAACCTGGTGTCACTTTAGCTAGAAGACTTATGGCAATGCCATACTCCCCACCCGTTCCTACTCCAGCTAAAAAGCGAAGAAGATAGACAGTCGGCAAGTTAGTCGCAAAATACATGGCTGCTGTTGCAAAAGAGAATAATAATAAAGTGGTTTTAAATAATTTCAAGCTACCATATTTGTCTGCTAAATAACCAAATAATAGACCACCTAATAGCATCCCAAAGTTCGTAATCGTCGAGATCGAACCCGCCTGTGTTTTACTGATGCCTAGGTCTAAAATAATGGTAGACAAAGAAAGAGACAGAAACATATTCGTTAAATCGTCTGTTCCTGACCCTATGATTGCGGCACGTTGCACCCGTATTTTATTTTTATCCATATTTATCTCTCCTGAAAATGAATGCTCTCGTCATTCGTTATTTTATTTCTTACTCATTATACAGCTCAGCACTTATTTTGCAAGAAAGAAATAGGCTGGAACTTTTGTTCCAGCCTATCAACTCTATTTAGAAAATTCTGATGATGAAATAAGTCGTGTGCCGAATTTTTCACCAAAATCAATATCATGCGTCACAATTAAAATCCCTGTTCCACTTGCGGCTATATCTTGAATGAGTTTACCAACACTATCAGCAGACTCTCGGTCTAACGCAGACGTTGGTTCATCAAAGCAAAGAATTTTAGGATTTAACATCATCGCACGCGCAATGGCTACACGTTGTTTTTGCCCACCTGATAACATAGATGGCATTTTCTCCAACTGATCTGCGATTCCCATTTCTTCTAAAAGTTCTTCTACTTTTTGGTTGAGTTCATTTTTAGAACCTAATTTTTGAGCAAGTGGTGCTTCCATCAAATTTTCACGAATCGTTAGATTTGGAAATAAAGCGTAATCTTGAAAAACCATCCCAATTTGATTTTGATAAGCACGACGCTCTTTGCGAGAGACATAGTCTGCTCCTTTTTCACCTTCACGGCAAAGGTAATTTTGATCAATCACAACTGTGCCTTGGTCAGCAGCTTCTAAATTATTTAAAATACGCATCAGAGTTGTTTTCCCTGTACCCGATTTACCTGTCAAAACGACAATTTCACCGGCATCAATACTAAAAGAGAATTGATCAAGAACGGCTTGATTTTGAAATTTTTTAGAAATATTGTTTGCTTGTAATAACATTCTTAATCCTCCTAGTATTTTCCTCTGGCTTCAAACCAATTCAGACCGACTGTAATAATACCTGTAATCGCTAAGTATAAAAGACCCACTCCTAAAAACGGTACAAGTGAGGCATAGGTATTAGCAGCGATCTGGCCAGCACGTAACAATTCGCCGATACCTAGAATATAGACGAGTGACGTATCCTTCACTAAAGAAATAATTTCATTTCCTACTGAGGGAAGAACAATTCGGAAGACTTGTGGAATAATAATACGGAAAAATCCTCTTATTTTACCAATGCCGAGCACTTCAATTGATTCAAACTGCCCTTGTGGAATAGCCATAATTCCGCCTCTAAAAATTTCTGCATAGTAGGCTGCATAATTAATAATAAAGGCTAGAATAGCAGCTGTAAATCGGTCCATTACAATACCAACAAATGGTAGTCCAAAGAAAAAGAACATCAATTGTAATAGTAAGGGTGTTCCCCGCATAACAAATACATAGAGTTGTATAATAGCACCAATCCATTTAGGTGCATAAACACGAATAATAGCGACTAAAAAACCCAAGGGAATACTAGTGATTCCCACGATTAAAAATATTTTCATTGACATGATGAGACCATCTAATAAAGATGGCCAAATCGTTTGTATTAGTTCCATGATTATCCTTCTTTCATTTATTCAGAGAAGAACCAATTTTGATAAATTTCATCATATGTTCCATCTGCTCGCATTTCCTCAATCGTTCGATCAATTTGAGCTTTTAAATCTGTGTCTTCTTTTCGCATGGCAACCCTACGTGATCTTCACCGAAATTCTCTTCAATAATGGCAAAGGGGTCTTCGTTATTACTTTTTTTAATGAAATAACAGCCATAGCTTTCTCCAACTACAATAGCGTCCACTCGTTTCGCTTCCAAATCAAGAAAATTATTACTATTAGATGGGTAAAGGACCCTGTCTCCATTTAATTTATTATAAATACCTAATTCATTGTTTTTAATCTTATTAATCGAGCTAGATGATTGTTGCATTGAAACGATTTTCCTTCTAAATCAGCTTTGACTTTAATAGCACTGTCCTTACGAACAACAATCATTTGTGAGTCTGATAGATAAGGTTCACTTAAGAGAACTTTTTCTTCTCGTTCAGGTGTGATCGCATAACCGTTCCAGATTAAATCGATATTTCCTGTATTTAATTCAGTCTCCTTCATTGCTCAATCAATCGGTTGGAAAACAACCTCGTAACCTAATCTGCCGAGTGTTTCTTTGGCTAAGTCGACATCAAAACCAACGATTTCATTATTACCATCTCTAAATCCCATTGGCGCAAATGTTTCATCCAGACCAACAGTAATTGACTTTATTGATTCGGTTTCTGAAGCAACTGATTCTTATGTTTGGTTTGAACAAACAGCAAAAAGTAAAATACCACTAGCCAGTAATAATAGTTTTTTGATTGGCATTAGTTGGACTCCCTTTTAGGAAGTGGCTTATTCAGCAAACCATGTTTGGTAGATTTCTTGGTATTGACCATTCTCTTGTAAATCAGCCAATCCTTGGTTAATCGCATCTTGCAAGCGAGTATCTTCTTTTCTCATCCCAACGCCGTACTCTTCTTCACCAAAGTTATCATCGAGTACCTTATAATTGTCTGCACCTTTTTGTTTCATAATGTAACGCCCTAAAACTTCGTCAACAACAATAGCATCGCTTCGACCACTGTCTAAGTCATTAAAAACGTCAGTAAAAGTCGCATAAAGGACTGGTTGTCCACCTTCAATTTCAGCGATAATACCTGATACATCGGCTTCAATTGCATCTTGAGATGCAGAAGCTTGTTGCGTTGAAACAGTCTTTCCTGCTAGATCAGCTTTTGTTTGAATATCACTATCTGCTAATGTTACGATAATCTGTTTATTTTCTAAATAAGAATCAGAAAAGGCTACTTTTTCTTTGCGCTCGTCTGTAATCGTATAGCCATTCCAAATCAAGTCAATATTCCCTGTATTTAATTCAGTCTCTTTCATTGTCCAATCAATGGCTTGGAATTCAAAGCTAACGCCAATATCTTCACCGATTGCTTCTGCTAAATCCACATCGAAACCTACAATTTGACCATCTGTATCTCTAAAGCTCATTGGTGCAAAGGTGTCATCTAACCCAATAATATATGTGTCTTTCAAAGCTGCATCTGTTGTCTCATTGGTTGATTCATTGACTTCACTATTGCCACATGCTGCCAGTAATCCTGCTGTTACGAATAATCCTAATAATTGTTTTTTCATTTCCTTTTCCTCCTTGGGTCTGTTTGTTTTCCCTATGAAATGACTATGGCTAACCTGATATTACGTTAGAGGCTGCAGCACAATAACATAAAAAAAGTCCTTTGATTTCCTAAAAATTATAGGAAATCAAAGGACGATAGCTTTTGCTTCGTGGTTCCACCTTTTTTTACATAAGCCTTACAACCTATGCCTTATTGTGTTCAAAACATCTAAACACTAGTGCTGTAACGGGCACTACCGAAAGAACTTACTCGCGACAGGAGTCTTTTCAATTCTTTTGCTCAGAGATGTGTGTTCATTTTACTCAACCACTTGCTTCCACCAACCGCAAGCTCTCTATTGATCTTGAAAAATTACTTTTTCTCTTCTTCGCATTTCTATTAGGTAAAGTTATCATATCACAGCTTTTTCAAATTGCAAGACTTTTTTCTCATCTTTCTCTCATTATCTTTCGTACATCCATTGGCTTAGCTTATAAAAAGGATAATAGACAGCGATAAAAAATAAAATATTGAGAAGTAAGGTCGGTCCTAACCGCAGTGATACAAAATTTTCAAAAGTGAGCTGAGTATACCCTAACATGCTATAACACGCAAAAATAAAACTCTCCAAAAAGGATTGAGAAAATACAAACAACAATAAAGAAATAAATACTGATGGATTCAGATAATTCTGCACTTTTTTTAATAAGTAAATAACCAATGCAAATCCAGCAGCATATAAGCCTATAATCCCGGCATAGTAACTGTCATAAATGACTCCAAATAACAAGGCATATAAAAACAGCGGCTGTTTCGGAAATAACACGGTAAATAAAACGAGCACCAGTAAAAATAACCGTGGCGTTAAAATGTAGTTAGCTGTAATAAACTGACCTGCAAATAGATTCATTAAAACCCCATCAAGAATTAAGGCTAAAAATAGAAAGATCGGGATTAAATAAGCATGGTTAAGGGAACGATTCTGACTCATTCACTCGCCCCCTCGCTTTTTCTAATAATAACCGTTACAAAACGAATATCTTTTAAGTTTCCAGCTGGTTCAATCGTTACCTCTTGGAACAAGCCGTATTCATCCATACGAACTTCCTTCACTTTACCAATTAATAATGAACTTGGTGAAACACCGCCTAAACCAGATGTCACTACATTTGTTCCTACTTCAATGGTTACTTCAGGGTCAATTTCAGACATAATCATTAATTCATTTTGGCTGTCATAACCATCAACGATACCATGGATCGATTTATCTTTCATTTGTATTTCAGCAGAAAAACGATTAACCAATTCATTAGTGGTCGACATCAGTAACACTTTAGCTGTTGTTGGACTCACTTCTGAGACGCGACCAATCAGCCCATTACCTGCCATTACAGACATATTAACGGCAATGCCATCTTCGCTACCCTTATCGATAATAATCTGCTCTAGCCAATTGTCAGGATTTCTCGAGATGACTGTCGCAACTGTTTTATCATAATCTGTTAAGACACTTTGGAGATCAAGCTCTTTTTTCATCGTTGCATTTTCATTCTCAAGGCTAACAATACGCGCTTGCATCTCATCTAAAGCATCTATTTTTTCTTTTAATGACTGATTCTCATCATAGGTATTGAGTAAGTTATCGACTGAATCGACAAATTTATTTACTGCCTCCGCTGGTTTTGCAAAAATGCCTGTTGCTAAACCTGCCATGTCATTGGCAAACAGTTGCGGAATGGATGCATCTTCCCGGTTACGGGAAATTGAAAACGCAACTGTACTTATAAATATTATGACTGAAATCAACAGTACAATCATCCGCTTGTTATTGAAAAACTGTTTCACCTTAATTCCTCATTTCTTTTATATTACCGATCCTCTTCTTGGTAACGTCTCTTTATTAATTGGTTAATTGTTTCTAGGGATTTGCCTGTTCCTATGACGACACAGTCCATAGGATTTTCAGCAATCCTAACAGGGAGTCTCATTACATCCGCTACAACACGGTCAAAATCTCTTAATAACGCTCCCCCACCCGTCATAATAATACCATGACTAATGACATCAGCGGAAATTTCAGGAGGTGCCTCTTCTAATAAACGTTTTATCGTATTAATGATTGCCTCTACAGGTTTCTGTAAAGCCTCCGCAAGGTCTTCAGACATCACACGAATCTGTCTCGGCATACCCGTATCGACATCTCTTCCCTTTACTGACATAACACCATATCGGGCATCAGCAGATAGAGATGCCGTACCAATTGCGATTTTTAGTTCTTCTGCTACCTTATCACTAATCGTTAACTTAAATTTCTTTTTTATATATTGAATAATTGCCTCATCCATAGCATCCCCAGCCACTTGGGTCACTTGACTCGTCACAATGCCGCCCAAGGATAATATAGCAACATCGGTTGTTCCGCCTCCGATGTCAACAACCATATTCCCTACTGGATGGTGAACGGGTAGCTTGGCGCCGATAGCTGCTGCGAATGGCTCTTCAATTAAAAATGTTTCCTTTGCGCCTGCAGCACGCGCAGCATCCATAACTGCTCGTTTCTCTACTGCCGTAATACTGCTCGGTACACAAATCATAACATAGGGTTTCTGGAGGGCGAACTTACTTGCTTTTTTTAAAAAGTATTGAAGCATTTGTACCGTCGTATCATAATCCGTTACGACGCCTTCTTTCATTGGACGAGAAGCTACTAATTCAGCTGGTTGATTTTTCACCAACTCAAGTGCTTGATTACCTACTCCTAGAATATCGCCCGTATAAATAGTTCTTGCAACGACAGAAGGTTCTTTATAGACAATGCCTTGTCCGTCAATAAACACTATGGTATTAGCCGTTCCCAAATCAATGGCGATTCGTTGCGGCCTAAAACTAAATACTGCCAAACATCCTTCAATCCTTCCATCGTTTCCTACTTTTAACAATTAAAAGTCCATAACATTTTACCACAAAAGCAACAAGGAAAAACTCAAAACAGGAAAACTATAAAATATTTTAAGAACTTGTTTTTATTTTAAAGAAACAGAAAAGGCTGGAACAAATGAATGTTCCAGCCCTTTTATTAGCTAAAGTTAAATTAGATTTTTTCTACGTTAGCAGCTTGTGGTCCACGGTTTCCATCAACGATGTCGAAAGATACTGCTTGACCTTCTTCTAAAGTTTTGAATCCGTCAGTATTGATAGCTGAGAAGTGTACGAATACGTCATCTCCTGCTTCGCGTTCGATAAATCCAAATCCTTTTTCTGAGTTAAACCATTTTACTGTTCCATTTTCCATGAAAAATTCCTCCTCGTGCGTTTGCACAATTTATTATTGTTATTGCAAATGGTACGATCGGAATGTTCATGACATAACTTTCTTTACCTTACAAAAACATATATAAAGTATAACGTAGATTTCAACCCATTGCAAGCGAATCAAAAATTCTTTTTAAGCTTTTTTTTATAAACACTTTATCTGTTTATTTTTCTAATTTTTCACTGTTGCTTTCAATAATGTCTTTGTACCAGTAGAATGATTTTTTCTTATAACGCTTTAATGTACCGCTACCATCATCATGACGATCGACGTAAATATAACCATAATGCTTGCTCATTTCAGCTGTAGAAGCACTCACTAAGTCAATACAGCCCCATAACGTGTATCCCATGATTTCTATTCCATCTTGAATCGCTTCTTCCACTTGTACAAGGTGGTCGTTCAAGTATTTAATGAGGTAATCATCCGCTACAGTTAGCTCCCCATCAGGCCCTTCAACTAGTTGGTCCTTTGCACCTAAACCATTTTCAACAATAAATAACGGCAGTTGGTAACGATCATAGAAATCATTTAAAACAACTCTCAAACCAACAGGGTCTACCTGCCACCCCCATTCAGATGCTTCTAAATAAGGGTTGGGAATGCCACCTAGAATGTTCCCTTTTGTTTGTTGGTATTTTTCAGGTTCAGATGTTGCTGTTGTAGACATATAGTAACTAAAAGAAATAAAATCAACGGTATGCTCTGCTAATAAGGCTTCATCCCCCTCACCAAATTGAATCTCGATTCCCTCTTCTTTAAAATAACGTTTGATATAGTTAGGGTACTTTCCACGAGCATGAATATCAGCGTCATAGCTGTACTATACAAAAAGACTGGGACAAAATCGTCCTAGCCTTTCAGTCATTAAATGACACCATATTCTTTTAAACTCAAATAGGTTTTATTGCCAATAATAAAATGATCCAACAATTCAATGCCCATCATATCCCCACACTCCACCATGCGTTTAGTGAAAACCAAATCCGCTTCTGATGGATCAGGATTCCCAGACGGATGATTGTGCGCCAGAATAATCCGAGCAGCTGAAAAGCGAACGGCTTCTCGAAATATTTCCCTAGGATGAGCGACACTACTATTCAAGCTGCCTATAAAAATAGTTTTCTTTTTGATAATTTCATTCTTAGTATTTAAGTATAAGGCAACAACGTGTTCTTGCTGTAAGTCTCGCATCTCAGCCATGAACAAGGTGCCCGCCTCTTTAGTTGAAGTAATCGTCCCATCTTTTAGCTGAGTTGCTTGCGCAATACGAAGTCCCAACTCAATACAGGCTTTTATTTCAATGGCCTTTACTTTGCCTATCCCTTTGACAGCATTGAGTTCTTCCAAGGTTGCCATTTTTAAGGCATATAAGTCCTCAAACTCCATGAGTAATCCCAATGCCAATTGAACAACATTACTCTCTCTCGGGCCAGTCCTCAACAAAATTGCGAGTAACTCATGTGTTGCCAATGCTTTTTCACCATATTTTTCAAGTCGCTCGCGCGGTCTCGAGGTTACTGGCATTTCATTTAATAAATTTGTCTTTTGCATAATTCCACTCCTTTAACGTCTCTACTAATAGATACGCAAATGGTGGAATTATCATTATTTTTCTAGTAAGAAATGTCTCACTTCTGATAAAAAGTATAAAGAACCGGTAATGAGGAAAATATCCTGCTCATCAACAGCTTTGCTTATGGTTTGAATGGCTTCCTGCCAATTCTCATGCTCACCGACAGCTTCAATTCCTAACCCTTTCTTCAGCTCTTCAATTGACGCCACTTGATCAAAATCAAAGGTTGTTAAATGAATCGATGCCTGTGGGAGTTTATTCAACCACTCACCAATTTTATCGAGCTCTTTGGTCGTTAGTGATGCATAGAGAATGTGTAGACGACGGTTAGGGAAATGTGTTTCTAAAGCATTGACTAAAGCTTCCATCGCCGGCTCATTGTGAGCGCCATCTAGAATCGTTAATGGTGAATGGGAAACAACTTCCATCCGTACTGGCCAAAAGGCACGTTCAAACCCAAGCTTAATTGATTCTTTATCATAAGTAAACTCATTTTGACGACAAAACACTCGAAAAGCATGCAAGGCAGTTGTAGCATTATCAACCTGGTGCTGCCCCATCAAGGAAATCGTAATATCTTCTATAAGGCAATCATCTGTTTGATAATCAAACCGTTCGTGGAAGACATCTACAGATGGTTTGCTTTGTGCATGAAAATCAACGTGATATTCTGCAACTTCTGAGTGTTGTTGGTTTGCAATATCTAGTAACACGCTCTTAGCTGCTGGTCCAATATTACCCAAAACAACCGGAACACCTTTTTTAATAATCCCTGCCTTTTGAAACGCAATAGCTTCAATGGTATTGCCGAGAATTTTAATATGATCTAAGCCAATCGTTGTTATTAGCGATAGGTTTGGTGTAACAACATTTGTACTATCAAACAAACCACCTAATCCTACTTCAAGTAAGACAACATCCGGTTGAACTTCAGAAAAATAAAGAAACATCATGGATGTAATGACTTCAAATTCTGTTAGACCACCTAGTTCCGTTTGAGCTATCTCATCATATAGGGGTTGGATGCGATTAGCTAAAGCCAAAATGTCTTCATCTGCTATCGGTTGACCATTCACACTAATACGCTCATTAAACTTCATAATATGAGGTGATGTAAAACTGCCTACACTATAGTCATGAGCTTGAAATAATGCGGTTAAATAAGCAACCGTAGAGCCTTTACCATTCGTTCCAGCGATATGAATGGATTTAAATTTTTGTTGGGGATGATTCAATTTTTCCATCATCCATTCCATACGACGAATACCAGGTTTTGGTCCCATGCCTCGTCTTGTATGAATCCATGCTAATGCTTCTTCATATGTCTTAAACATCTTATCATCACCTTACATAAAAGCGGCTAAATTACTTCAGCCGCTTAAAATTATATATCATCGGTTAACCGATTTGTTTTTTCAATGTTGCGATACGTTCCTCGACAATCGTTAATTTCTCACGATAGTCTTTTTCTTTTGCACGTTCACCTTCGACAACTGCGTCAGGTGCTTTACTTACAAATTTTTCATTTGCTAATTTTTTAACAACACGGTCAACTTCTTTTTGTAGTTTCTCAGCTTCTGTTTCTAAACGAGCAATCTCGTCTTCTAGTTTTACAAGTCCTGCCAATGGCATACGTACTTCACCACCAGAAATAACAGCTGTGACTGTTTCACCGTCTGCTACTAGGTTTTGACCAATTTCTAAATCAGATGGGTTACAGAAACGGACAATATATGCTTTGTTACGTGCGAAAATAGCTTCTGTTTCAGCATCTGTTGTATTAATTTGCATTGGAACTTGTTTAGAAATCGGTGTATTCATTTCGTTACGGATGTTACGAACGCCACGAATTAAACCAATTAATTTTTCCATTGCTTGTTCTGACTCAATATCAACAAAGCTAGCATCGGCAACTGGGTAATCAGCCACAACGATTGATTCACCTTGGTGAGGAGCATTTTGCCAGATTTCTTCTGTTACGAAAGGCATCACTGGGTGTAGCAAGCGTAAGATATTGTCTAGAACATACGCGAGGATACTACGAGCTGTTTTCTTAGCTGCTTCGTCTTCACCTTGCAAGACTTCCTTAGTCATTTCAATATACCAGTCACAGTACTCATCCCAGATAAAGTGGTAAAGAATACGGCCTGCTTCACCAAATTCAAACTTTTCATACAATTCGGTTACTTTTTCAATCGTACGGTTCAAACTAGATAGAATCCATTTATCAGCTAATGTCTTCTCACCTGACAAATCAATCTCTTCATAAGTTAAGCCATCTAGATTCATCAATACATAACGGCTTGCGTTCCAAATCTTATTGATAAAGTTCCAAGCTGCATCCATTTTTTCATAGCTAAAACGAACATCTTGTCCTGGTGACGAACCATTCGCTAAGAACCATCTCAAGGCATCTGCCCCGTATTGGTCAATCACTTCCATAGGATCGATTCCATTACCGAGTGATTTACTCATTTTACGGCCTTGCTCATCACGGATTAAACCATGAATCAAAACATTTTCAAATGGACGTTTTTCTGTAAATTCAAGCGATTGGAAAATCATTCGACTTACCCAGAAAGAAATAATATCATAACCCGTTACTAATGTGCTCGTTGGGAAATAACGTTTAAAGTCTTCTGATTCTTCATCTGGCCAACCCATTGTTGAAAATGGCCATAGAGCTGAACTAAACCATGTATCTAAAACGTCAGTATCTTGTTCCCAATTTTCGATATCTGCTGGTGCTTCCATACCAACATACATCTCGCCTGTTTCTTTATGATACCAAGCTGGGATACGATGTCCCCACCATAGTTGACGAGAAATAACCCAATCATGAATGTTATCCATCCAACGGGTAAAGGTCGCTTCAAATCGCTCCGGGAAGAAGGTCACTTTTTCATCTGTACTTTGATTTTGAATTGATTTTTCTGCTAATGGAGCCATTTTCACAAACCATTGTGTTGAGATTAATGGTTCTACAACAACATCTGTCCGTTCAGAGTGACCAACAGAGTGAACCATCTCTTCAATCTTAACAAGGTAGCCTTCTGCTTCCATGTCTTTAACAACTGCTTTACGTGCTTGGAAGCGATCCATACCTTCGTATTTTCCAGCTTCAGCATTCATAGTTGCATCCTTGTTCATCACATTGATTTGTGGCAAGTTATGGCGTAAACCAACTTCAAAGTCATTAGGGTCATGGGCAGGTGTAATTTTTACAACACCCGTTCCAAAGTCTTTATCAACGTAATCATCTGCAATAATTGGAATTTCACGGTTCATTAATGGCAATGTAATTGTTTTTCCAATTAAGTGAGCGTAACGCTCATCTTCTGGATGAACAGCAACTGCTGTATCACCTAGCATGGTTTCAGGACGAGTTGTTGCTAATTCAACAAAACCTGAACCATCTGTTAATGGGTAACGGAAATGGTAGAACGCACCATTCACATCTTTATGAATCACTTCAATATCAGATAATGCTGTTTGAGCTTTAGGATCCCAGTTAATCAAGTATGCGCCACGGTAAATGAGCCCTTTTTCATATAAAGTCACAAATACTTTACGTACAGCATCTGATAAACCATCATCCAGTGTAAATCGTTCACGATCATAATCAACTGAAATACCCATTTTTTCCCATTGGTCACGGATGAAACCAGCATAGTCTTCTTTCCACTCCCATACTTTATCAACAAAGGCTTCACGTCCTAAGTCATGACGAGAGATACCATCTTCTGCTAGCTTCGCTTCTACTTTAGCTTGAGTAGCAATACCAGCGTGGTCCATTCCTGGTAACCATAAGGTATCATAGCCTTGCATCCGTTTCATACGGATAAGCATATCTTGTAAGGTTACATCCCAAGCATGGCCTAAGTGTAATTTACCTGTTACGTTCGGAGGCGGGATAACGATAGAATACGGCTTTGCCTCTTTATTTCCATTTGGTTTAAATAGTTTCTTTTCTACCCAATTTTTGTATTTTCCTTCTTCAACCGTAGTTGGTTGATATTTGGTTGGCATTGATTGCTCAATTGTCATCATTTACTCTTCCTTTCTAAATTAAAAAAACCGCCCTACATCATATATGTAGGACGATTTTATCGTGGTACCACCTAAGTTTACAGACTGAATAAGCCTGCTTCTCTTTTTTTGTAACGGAGATATCTCCGAATAGTTTATGGCAACCAATTAGGGTCATCATTCTATTTGCTCGCAGGGCTACCTTCAACTCATGTCCTAAAAAAGCTTTCAGCAAATGCTTTTCTCTCTAAGTAGTGACAAGTCGTTTACTCTTCCCTAGTCAACGCATCATTATTCTTATTTAGTTTATCATCAGTTCATCAAAATCTCAATATTTAAACTAAATCTTTTGCAGCTTCTACTGCTGCTTCATAGTTTGGTTCTGGTCCGCCTGCTTCAGGTAAAATTTCCTTATAGCCAAGTAGACCTGTCTCGTCTAATACAAAGACACTACGTGCTAATAAATCAATTTCTGGCATGTAAACACCGAATGCTTTACCGAATGAACCATCATCAACAAGCATTTCCATGTCTAAGCCTTCAGCTGCACACCAGTCGCTTAGTTCATCTTTATCATTTTTTGAAATCGAAATTAAACGTACGCCTTCAATTGTCGATGCCATTTCGTTAAAACGACGTGTTTGTTGGTCACAAACGCGTGTGTTAATTTTTGGGAAAACACTAATAATGGTTACTTTTCCTTTTAGACTATCCGTTGTGATTTGTTTACCAGCTAAATTTTCTAAAGCAAATGCAGGTGCTTGGTCGCCTACTTTTAATTCAGAACCTTCTAGTTGAACAGTTGTACCTTTAAATGTAATTTCCATTATACTTCCCCCTTTTATCAATAGGTCTATTATACCAATTCCACTTAGAAAAAGAAGCTATTTCTCTTTTTACAACAAATCTGAAAAATCAAGCTCCTCTTGAACGTCTGTTGTATAGTCAGGCTTAATGTGTGTAATGACAAGATTCGCCATCGCACGATCAATTAACCCTTCTACATCAAGACGGCTTTCATAGTAACGGGCTTTTTCCAGTCTCGGTTTTGTTTTGGGTGCAGTCGGTGCAAATATCGTACAGCAATCCTCAAACGGTTGGATGGATAAATCAAAAGTATCAATCTGTTGAGAAATCTCAATAATCTCTTGTTTGTCCATAGTTGCAACAGGACGAATAATTGGTGTATTAGTGACATCATTAATGGCAATCATACTTTCCATCGTTTGTGACGCCACTTGACCTAAACTCTCACCATTAAAAATAGCTAAGGCGTTTCGTTTCTCACGAATAGCATCGGTTAAACGTAACATCATTCGACGGGTTACGGTCATCAGATAACCTTCTGGAACATGTTCTTTAATTGCTTCTTGAATTTCAGTAAATGGCACTTCAATAAATTGAATGCTACCTCCAAAACGAGTGACTTTAGCTGTTAAGTCTTTCGCTTTTTGTAAAGCTTGTGGGCTTGTATAAGGTGGGCTGTGGAAATGAACAGCTTCAATTTCAACACCACGTTTTAAAGCTAGGTAAGCTGCTACCGGCGAGTCAATCCCACCCGATAACATCACTACTCCGCGACCACTTGTTCCAACAGGCAAACCGCCTGCTCCTTGGTAAGTCTTCGTTGAAATAAAAAAGTGCTCTTTTTTCACGTCAACTCGAACGCGTATATCTGGCTTTTTAACTTCTACGGCAATGTCAGGAATAGCGTCTAGAACAACTGCACCTAGTTCTGCATTCAACCAATTAGTGTCATGCTCATAGCTGTGATCAGCACGGCGTGTAGCAATTTTAAAGGTCTTGCCGCTTGGCTCCATTTCTTTCACTAGATCGATAATAACTGATTTAGCAAGTTCCAAATCACGCTCAATAATATAGATGGGTGAGAAACTTTGGATACCAAAGACATCTTTTAATTTTTCTCTGACACCTACTTCGTCAGCGCCATTTAGATCAATAAAAATAAAATCATGATCGTATTTAACCTTAATCTGATCATATTCTGGCATTGCTCCGCGAATATTTTGAGCTAGTTTTTGAATAAATCGTTTTTTGTTGCGTCCTTTTGTTGAAAGTTCACCAAAGCGAACTTGAATACGTGTTTCCATAATATGACCCTCTCTATTTTTGAATGACTTTGAATTTTTCGTGTAGTTGTTTAAAGACTTGAATAAACTGATCGGCTTCTGCTAGTGTATTTCCTTCACCAAAACTTAAACGTACCGCACATTTCGACCATTTTGCAGGCACGTGCATGGCCTCTAAAGTTGCAGGTAATTCACCCTTTTTACTTGAACAAGCACTTGTCGTAGAAATAATAATGTTTTCCTCTTCCAAGGCATGAACCATGACTTCTCCTCTTACATCCTGTAAAGCAAAACAAAGGATGTGAGCCGCTCCGTCTTCTTGACTATAGATTTGCACATTATCATAAGATGATAAAAATTGACGAATGTGGTCTTTTATCTGACCTTCATTCTCTTTGGAGGTCTCTCTTGCTTCCAAAGTCATTCTCAACGCCTTAGCTGTTGCAGCAATACCAGCTATATTTTCAGTGGTGCTTCGCTGGCCGGATTCTTGGCCACCTCCTGTTAACAAGGGGGCTAGTCTTCTACCTTGTTTCTTATAAACAATACCTACCCCTCTAGGTCCATGAAATTTATGAGCAGACAAAACTAAAAAATCGACCCTTGGATGGGGAATTAAGTTATCAAATTCGGTAACTGCTTGAACCGCATCTATATGAAAATGAATGGTTGGGTAGTCTACTAATACATCACCAATTTCTTGAATCGGTTGAACAGCGCCCACTTCGTTATTAACAGCAATAATAGAAACTAAGATCGTATCTTCTCGAATTGCGTCTTTCAAATCTGCTACTGAAATAAGTCCACGTTCATCAACTTCTAAATAAGTGACATCGAATCCCAACTGCTCCAGTTGTTGCATTGATTTCGACACAGCGGGATGTTCTATCATTGTTGTAATAATATGACGACCGAACCCTTTCTTTTCAATAGCAGTCCCTTTTACAATCCAGTTATCTCCTTCTGTTCCACCACTAGTAAAGAATATTTCTTGAGGCGATACCTTTAGCAAATCTGCTACTTGTTGGCGAGATTGTTGTAGCAAACGGTCGGCAACGGTTCCTAACTTATGCAAACTGGACGGGTTACCATAAACCTGTTGGCTAACCTTTACAAATGTATCCAGTGCTTGGGGATATAGTTGCGTAGTGGCACTATTGTCAAAATATATCATTTTTTCACTCTTCCTTTTTTAAAACAAAGCTAAAGCTGAGACATAGGTAGAAATCTACGTCTCAGCTTTTTATAAACTACATCATGATTCAATTAAAAAGATTTACGTGATTTATCTTCCAAGTAGTTATTTTCTACTCGTTTTGCAGAACCAGGTTCAACACGGTTGAGAATATCTGTCATCACTGCTAGAGACTTTTCAAACTCATAGTCTTCTTGGAATAAACTTAATGCTTCTGAAATCGCATGCTCTACTTCTGGATTAGAATGACGATAACGGTTTGCGTATTGAATCGCATACTCCGTTAAGTTGGCATTATCCAAAATATCTTGTGTACGATTTTCAAGCATCTCAATATCTTCTTCACACATTTTAACAAGCGATTCAATCTCATCGACATCAATTTTAACTCTGTTTAATTTTGCTGAAACATCTTCAATACGATCCGAAACAGCAAAGAATAAATCTAAGTAAACTTTAGGTAGACCAGGCAAATGTTGTTTTTCCAATGTACGTTTCATGTTACGCATATCCATCTCAAACAAATCGATAGCATCTTTAGCTTCTTTTTCACGATTGCGCAAGTTACTTAGTTTAGCAACTAAATCAGATTGTTCTTTATCAATTTCATTTAATTTTTGGTTTAACTTTTCAAAGTAACCTTTTGCTGAGCTATATGCTATTTCATGCTCTGCTAACACTTTTTCATAGTGGCGTAATGCTTCATTTTCTTTTAATAGTTGTGTTTCAAAATCTTGCGAACGTGCAAGCTCATTTTGATTTAAGAAGAAGTTCTGAGACACACGATCAATCTCCAAAAGAACATAACGATTACTTTGTATAACGTGATCCATTTTGCGAGACAAATTGGTCTGATGGCGGTCAATAAATTCTTTTGCTTCCATTTCTTTTTCCATGATAGCGTAAGTGTCATCAACCTGGCGCTCAACTTTATCCATTTTCTTCTGTGCTTCATCCACATCAGCAAGTTTAATAGATTCTTTTACTTCTTTAATAACTGCTTCAATATCTTTAATCTTTTCTGGTATATCAACTTTATCAAAGACATAGTTATCATTGATTAGTCGTTGATACCCTTCTTGTAAATCTTTAATTTGCTCTTCATACTCTTCATTAATTGTCTTATTCAATTCTGGAATTGTTTTGATTAGACCTTCCATTAAAGTTAAGTCTTGGGAAATACGATCTAGAATTTCTTTAGCTTCCATATGATCGCCTTCGTTTGTTAGAGAATTAAACTTGGTGAAGTCAAGCTCCATATAGTTGACGTTTTTCTCTAATGTTTCTAAAGAAGGACCAAAAGTGAAGCTATGTGCTAACAATTGTTTACGAATCACATTGTAGCGTTCTTGAACGTCTTCTAGTTCTTTACGATTTTTTTGTGCACTTTCTAATAACTCTTCCAAAGCTTTATTGATTTTCTCAACACTACTATTCGTTTCATCAAGCAGCTTTTCGGCATCATCAATTGCTTTTTTAGCATTAACAAAATTCATTTGCTGAATGCTTTGCTCTGCACTTAGAAGAGTTGCTTCGATTTCAGGGAATTGGAAACGAGTTACAGTTTGCCAAGTTGCTTGCCAATTTTCATACGCTCGTTTCGTTTGTCCTGTTAAGTTAAGGTGTTTTAATGTATACAAATTGTCGGCAACGGGTATTGCCATCATTTGATATTTCTTTTCATCTAGCTCTTTTATACGAGTTGCTTGTTTTCGATTTAAGTAATATACAACGCCATATCCAATCAAGACAATGATGAATATACCTGCTAACCAATAAAGTAAGTTCATTTAAGAATCCTCCGTCTATTCAACTGATGCCCTTTTTGTAAAAGAGGCCACGATATCAACAACCAGTATATCATAGAAGAATTCATAAGAAAAGCGGACAAGTCCGCCTTGGCCTATGAAAAAATAGGAAATTTGACCCTGAATGAGCAGCGAAGCGCGCAATGGGGCAAATTTATCTTTTTTTCAGTAGGCCAGGACTTGGGAGCTAGACATTGATGGCTGAACTTATAATCCCCTAGTCTATAAAAAAAGCAAGGCTGTGACGTTTTTTATGAAAGAAGTCATTTTTTTTATTTCTGGCTTTTTTTATGAGCTTTATTGTGATTATCTTGCATTATTCTGCTAATCGTGTTAACATAGTCTTCGTGTAAAATAATGCAGCGAAAGAAAAGCTTCCGCGTCAACAGTTTATCGCCCACAGTGGTTCAATTGCGTACCCTGCCGGCTGCATAAGGTGAAGATTGAAGGATAACCTGCACGTAAAGCTTCGCTTTCAAACAAATTATTTTACTCCAAACAAACATTATTGGAGGAATAAAATTATGTCACGTTATACAGGACCAAGCTGGAAAAAATCTCGCCGTCTAGGCATTTCACTTTCAGGTACAGGTAAAGAATTAGAACGCCGTCCATACGTTCCAGGACAACACGGACCAACAAACCGTAAAAAACTTTCTGAATATGGATTGCAATTGCAAGAAAAACAAAAACTACGTCATATGTATGGTATGAACGAACGTCAATTTGCTACTCTATTCAAGAGAGCTGGTAAAATGACTGAAGGAACTCACGGTGAAAACTTCATGATCCTTCTAGAACGTCGTTTAGATAACGTTGTTTACCGTATGGGATTGGCTTCAACTCGTCGTCAAGCTCGTCAATTAGTAAACCACGGTCATATCACAGTTAACGGTAAACGTATCGACATCCCTTCTTACCAAGTGGAAGTTGGTCAAGTTATCGCTGTTCGTGAAAAATCTAAAGACATGACTACAATCCGTGCTGCTGTTGATGCACTATTTGGTCGTCCAGAATTCATCACTTTTGATGCAGAAGCATTAACTGGTTCTCTAAACCGTCTTCCATTACGTGAAGAGTTAACTGCTGATGTTGATGAGTCATACATCGTTGAATACTACAACAAATTAGGTTAATCACCTTTCATATGATTGAATACGTTGGTATATCGTTGATATATCAGCGTTTTTTTTATATTTCCATTTCATAGCATGGCATTCAAATGCCACAAATGGCATTTTTCATGGCATTTAATTTTGAATGGACCTATCAACTAACTGCAGGGCAATGAGGCTGCCTCTCTCAGACTTTGAGAGTGGTTTTTTTTGTGCATAGAAAAAGCCCTGGCATGGTAACCAGGACCCTTCTTTCTAATGTTGGTGCATATCTCCGGCTTCTGAGCTTGCCAGAGCGTCCAGCATGTCATCAATCGCCCCGTAAATGTTCTGCAGGGCATGCTCTTCTTCCTCCGTCAAACCTTCAAGCTTCTTCTTCAGTTCCAGTTGCTCCATCTCAATCACGTTTATCATGTTGTTGCTCCTTCTGCGCCGCTACGCTGTTTATTTGTCTTACACGTTATGATATGAAGCAGCGCAGAAAGATATTCCTGAAAATGTCTGACCTCGTGTCGAACCCCTGTTTGACCTCCAGGCTCGACAAAAAGACCAGGAGGAAAGCCCCCTGGCCCTGCAAAGCTATTTGAAATGCCCGTAACAATTAGCTTAAGTTTGTGGTACTAAATCATTTGACGATTGCTCGACAATCATCTTCTCCATCAAGTGCAGCAACTTCTTGGCGTCCGTTTCAGTGGATCCGGAGCCGTTGAGGTTGACCGTCGCTTGAGGTGTTACTTGTTGATACTTGATGATGAAATTGCGCTCCGCAATGTCTCGCATCAGCTTGATGTCCTCTTCGGTGATAGACACCTCAGACTTAATCTTGCCAATGTCCCCGATCTCTTTGCCTTTACCAAGTTTATCACCAGCGCCGCCATCGTCTCCTGCTCCTAAAAGATCAGAGTAATCTGCTGGCGAACCCGTGAAACCATCCATAACCCCAGCCATTAATCCGTTGTTCTTATCCAGCATGTTCGTGAAATCGCCCAAGCCGTTAAAGTCCATATCTCCGAGGTTCTGAACAAAGTTATAACCTGTATCAAAAGAAGCCCCGGGATCCTTAAGATTGTTTCCGATAAACTCGTAACCAGTAAAGGCTGCAAGTTCCATCTTCGGAGCGCTCCAATAGTTATCTGGAGCCTCGCCTGGGTTGAACATCTCACTCATGCCCCGGATACTATCGCCTACTGTGTTGTTAGCTCCAAAGCTGGCCAGCTCTCCCACTGTTCCGATATTAACGCCTGGTATCTTGTTAAGCAGTTCGATCAAACCATTCACGGCTCGTATGGCAATGTTAGCACCGTTCACAAATGCATTACCCAAAGCCGTTGCTGCACTGCCTGAGCTATCTGCAATGTTGGCCATATAGTCCAGTATGTTCTTGATCAAGTTGTAAAAGAGCATCTGCGTACTGTAAACAGGGCTTCGCCACACGTTCGCAAAGAACTCAACGAACGCAGCGACCACATTCCAGGCATAGGCAAAGACGTTGTAGATCGTCTGGCCAAGCTGGATGATGATCCCGGCCGCAAAGACGACGACGTTATAAAGCACCGTTCCGACCCACATAAAGCCGCCCACGATCCAGCCCGCTACCTCGATAGCTGAAAAGCCCATCTGATTGAGCGCCCAGGCCACTAGAGCAATTGCTCCAATGAACAGGACTGCCCCGGCGTGCGCATAAAGCCATATCCCTAAAGCGATGACGGCCACGGCGGCCAATACACCGCCCAGGATAACAAAGGCAGTCTGCAGCATGTTCGCGTTCTGTTGGGCCCACTGGATGCCGGCCACAATCACATCAAACGCCCAGGATGCGACTTGTGCCAGGATAAAAATGCCGTTTGTGATGGATGCAAAGAGCTCCTGCCCCATAGTCGAATTAATGAAATCATTAAACGCCTGTATGAGCGGCTGGAAAGCATACACGGCTGTATTTTGCATTTGTGTCATCATGTCCGCAAACGTCAGTGGCATCGTTGCAAACTTCGCATTAATCTCGTCTGCAGCGTTAAACATGGCTCTCTTAATGATGTCGGAGGAGATGGCTCCTTCAGAGGCCAGTTCCCGGAGTTCTGCGCGCGTGATGCCCAGTTCGTCCTGGATGGCTTGAATGACAAGCGGCGCCCCTTCCATGACGGAGTTGAGCTCCTCGCCTCTCAAAGCCCCAGCGGCCAAAGCCTGCGTTAACTGCAGCATAGAGCTGGCTTGTTCCTCAACGCTGGCCCCGCCGATCTTGTAGGCCTTGTTCAGTGTCTCAGCGAAAGCGATCAACTCATCGTTATTGGAGAACGCATCCCCCGCATTGATCCCCAGCCTGGCCACAAAGTTGGCCGTATCGGCATAGGCAGAACGGGAACGAATGGCGGCAGCGAGTATCTGGTCTGATAATTGCGCTGTGGTTCGCATGCCGTCATTGATCATGTTGAGCCGGGCCATCGTATTGATAAACGTGTCTGCTTTACTGATTAAGCCGGTCATCATGCTACTGATACGCTGGAGCGCTGCAATGGCCACCCCAAAGTTCATGAGCCTGCTGATACTGTTTAGCTTCTCCTGGGAGGCCGTTGTCCGGTCTATGGAGCCCTTGAAACGGTTCTGATTGTTCAAATTTCGGAGTATCGCTCCCCCGCCTTTTGTGACAAGGCTTATAAATTTTGTCACGGGCGCGTTCACCCTGCCAAGGATGGAAACAAAGCGCATTGTTGTCGAAACAAGTTTGTTTTGTGATGTTGAAGCGCGCTGCATGGATGCCCGCATTTTCTCCAGCATCTGGACCACGCGGGACTGTCTCAAATACATCTCCGTCCAAACGGTCACGTTAGCGCCCAGGCTGGCTTTTAGCTTGTCCGATAGGAATGGCAGGCGCATCATCTTAGCGCTCACCACGTCCACACCGGCGGCCAAACGGCTATAAATAACGTTGGTACTGTTCAGTTGGTTGTTTACCGCTTGCGCTTGTCCCAGGGAGGCAGTCATACCAGCCAACGGGTCAATACTTGCAAGCTGACTCATGGTGCTGCGTGTTCCGGCCAGCTCAATCTCCAGCGTGTTTAGTTGCTGCGTTGCCTGCGTGATGTCGCTATGATCAACAGCTACAGCCGTTTCCATGTCTTGCATCATAAAGCTTCGGAGCTTCTCGGCCTCTTGCATGGCATCCCTTAAAGATGCGTCCTGTGCGTTAATAATGAGGTTGTAGTCATTATCCACTGCATCGGCAAGACGGTTGGATGCAAGGAGCGCATCTTCCACCTCGGACGTTTCTGCACTCATGCGCAGGTCATACCCGCCGCTCATGGCTTTGTCCAAAGCAATGAACGTTTTAAGCGTATCCTGCGCCATCCTGTTGATCCGCTCCAGTGGTTCGGAAAATTTATCTGTTAGTTGTAATGATTGTTCTAGTGTTGCCACTTAATCACCTCTTTCTTTTTCTGTTTGTTTAATGGGTTCCGTTTTGGTGTACCTCTATCCTCCTACCAAAGAAGATAAACCCGCCGGCCGTAAAGCTAGCGGGTATTTTGTTATCAAACGTCTAAAGCAACATCAACACTGGAAACGTCTGTCATAGACTCCATCACCGCAAAAGTCATACTGGCGCCACTGCTTAAATCCTCAATGCCTCGCGTTACGCTTTGGCTGAAGTCGTCAAACGCTGCAAGCTTCGCCTCTGCAGATACTAAGACGCCGCCGTTTGGTACGGTAAACTCTACTTTATTGGCATTGGCTGAGTCAGTGATGGCGCGCAACATGGTCCGATTGTCCTTATATTTCTCTAGGAGTTTCGTATAATCGGCTTCCCCTAGTTTGATAGGGCTGTTCAAAAGATTGACATCATCCGTTAACTTGGCAGCGTCAAGCGTATCCCATTTATTGGCTGCAGCTTGATAACTATCTCGCTGCGCACGCATCTCGTTATAAAATGCAGTTTTGACTTCAGTTATAGCCTTGCTTATATTGGCGTTGGTCTCATAATGAACCTCGTCTGTTATTCGCTTATTAAAATGAGCTGAGTCAGCCTCATGCTTCTGCGCCTGCAGTGCCTCGATCGTTGCTTTTGCTTTTTTTGCGGTTTCCATTAATTCCGTTGCATATTTAGTCATTAGCTTTGTCCTCCTTGGTTAAATAGTAGTGCGGTTTGATTACTGCCCTTTTCTACGTACGTATGTAAAAAAGATTCCGGGGTATCAAAGATTTTACGGGATCCATCCGGGTTATAAAGGTTCGTTGGCAGGTATTGACGGATCTCAGCAATGAACTCATGCATGTTGGCTTTTTCAGCGCGTTCACTTTGGTTGATTGTATCCTTAATGATTGCTATCTCTGCCTCTTTCTGTCTGATCAGTGCATAATCATCTACATGCTTGTCTTTGATAGCTGTGCGGTACTCGCGAATGATGCGGGTTGCGTCCTCCAATACCAACGGACCGTTTTCTTTATGGATGCGGTCATGTTTCTCCTGTGCTTGTCTCAGAGCCTCCTGCAGCAATAAAACTTTTTGAGCTATTTCATTGCGTGCCTGTAGTTCTTCCAGGGTGCTGCTGTCTGCCATTGCAGTGAGTTCTGCGTTGGCGATGTCTAGCGCTTCTTCTGTTTGTGTGATGTCAGCTTGTAGCGCGTCAAACGTTGTATGCAGCGCTTGTAATAATTCTGTACCGATTTCCATATTAATCACTCTCCACTTTTTTTATTGTGTCATCTATTATTTTGTTCGCGATGCGCCACTCGTCTTCTGTTAAGTTGCGCTTCATATTCTCCAGGAAGATTTCCTCAAATATATCTTGCAGCGGTTCACGTTGAAGCTTGACGGTTTCCGGAGCTTCCGGATTCTTCTCGTGCATCCATACGGCGATGCGGCTGACGAAATCGTCTTGAAAGGTTTTAGGGTTCTTCACTTTCTTGATAATTGCTGCTTTTTTCTCTTTTTTCTGTCGTTTATATGCTTTGATGATGGCTTTCTTTTTCATTGTTTCACCTCCCAGGCTAGACGCCCATTTCTATAAAATGCCAGACAACCATCGCCCCATAAATCAATACACCGGCTACCAGGGCAAAGATGGCCAGGATGGATGCAATGAGTAACAAAGCAGCGATAAAAGTAACTGTATACTGCAGGTACCGCATCCGATCACCTCTTTTCTTCTTAATCAAATACTTCTGAGTCCATTCCGAACAAGATAACTGAAAGGTCCTTCGTGGCTTTGTCCAGCTGTCTATAAAAATTAGAGCGGTTAATTCCGAAAGGATTCTCAGTTATGCGCGGCTTGTAGGTTGAGTAATAATCTAGGTAGAACCACTTCATTACTCTAAAACTGTCCTCAAGTTGTGGGTTGTTGCTGAACGTACCATCCCACTGATACGCATAAGATGTACATATCTTTTTATAGGCAGCAATGGATGCATCCACGTACTGCAGCATGGCCGCACTTTTCCTTTTTGATTGCAGGATGATTTCAATGTCTTCGTTGCCTCCGAAAATCTCTGTTTCAATATCAAATAGTAATTGATCCTCAATTAGTGGGACATGCTTCGCATCCTCTTTCATCTTTCTATAATTCTTTAGCAGGAGTTTCGTATTGCGGAAAAACTTATCTTGATTTTCCTCTTCATCTTTTCTGATATCAGCAGGCGGGTCATAATCTTCGGCCACTAACTCCGCTACTGCCCTTCTGATAGTGGCCAGGTCCTCCTCCGTCACTTCATAACTCATGCATCCTTTTCCTCCCAGCGGTTAAAATTCAAAGATATCTGCTATGGTGTTTCGGTAATGGAAAGCAGCGTCTTCTAACTCTTGCCAATTCTCGTCATCGGATCGGTGGGCTCTGCTCGTTCCCATATTTATATGGTCAATATCGCTGGCAGGAACAGTAAAGCTTTTCCCTTTCAGCATCGAGACAGTCACAGACTGAAGCTTTCTACAGTCTTCATCTTCATAGGTTGCAATCAAGGCACGCACGCCGCTTGCTCCTGGGCGCAAGACCATCTCTGGGTACTCTTTCAAGATAACGGCCACAACGGGGCGTACTGCTCCGAAACTAGACTCTTTCATCGTCGGCTGCCTCCTTCGTCAAACGGATCAAGTTCACGACTTCAGACTGCAGGAGATCCTCCACAATTTTAATGCGTCGGTAGCAATTCCGCTGGACGTCCATGATTTCAGGCAGTCCAATCTTCGCAGCACGCTGCAGGTTAGTAGCGGTTTCCGCCCCTGAATTTTCTGCCATTCGATTCATTGCGTTGGTTGCAATCGTGGCCAACTGCATGGATCCGGCCAAGCCCCCCAGTTCTTCCAGCGCAAAAACTAGGCTTTCTTTGATGTCGTCTATCTCTGTTGATTTCTTCAAGTATTATCCTCCTCTTCTTCTTCTGGCCACAATTCTGCGGCCGTTAACCCCAAAGCTTTAATGAAGCCATCATCTTCCATCTGTTGGTGTGCATCATAGTCATCCCCAAACTCAAAGCGTTTCAGTAGCTCGGCGATGGCACGCTGCTTGTCAGGAAGCTTCACGCGTAAGCCGTCACGGCCCAGGCTCACCTCTTGGATGAGTTGGCCATCTACCTGCTCCGAATTCTTGAAGCGCAGGAACGGCTTTATTTTCTTGTGTTCAATCTTTAGACCCTCGGCGGTATACTCCTCGGACGTTATTTCTTCAGTACCCCATTCAGCAAACTGCCTCATATCGGCCATAGCCTGCTTCAGGAGTTGCGCGTCCAGGTCCAAAGCTGTCAAAAAGAGCTCGTTAGCCTTTGCGTCTCGTAGTTCGGCCAGGCGTTCCTGGACTTTATCTTTTTGGAACAACCGCTGTGCGCTGGTAGCTGCTGAGTTATAAGCTGTTCCAGGTCGTGCCCGCATGTATGCCTGGGTTTTGTTAAAGTCCACCATATACTCAAGACAGAACCTTTCTTCTATGTCTGAGAGATCGGACTCACTGAGAACCTCCTTCGTCTCCCGCTGCAGGTCACGCGTCACTTTCTTAGTCACGTCCTGTGTGACTTTTTCCCAGCTGTCACGTGACTTTCTTTTTCGGAGTGTAGCGGGCTTGATGCCGTACTTGTTGGCCAGGTCTGTCATGTTAATGCCTGTCTCCTCATATTCCTTACGTATTGGATCCCATTCAATCAATAACTTTTCACCTCTGTTCTTTAATAAAATGAGGGAGAGCCATTGTCTCCCTCCTATTGCGTGTTGCATACGTGATCTAATTTAAGGCTTATTGCACTCTGAGAAATGTGAGTATGCTTTTTTAGGCTGCCGAAAGTGCCGGCTATATCTCCAGGAATTGCATCATCATCTCAAAGTGTGCGCTCGGATCATCTCCAAGGTTATTTATATCTGCTGCTTCCTGCACCTTTATTTGTTTTTCCGTTTCAGCAACTATTAGGCTCATCCTTTCCTCAAAGTTCCTTATTCTCATAATCGATGGCTGAAAATAGCTCATCATATTCTTTAATAGTTTCACGGGCCACTGCTTTAGCATCAAAATCTATTTCTAACCATTCTGTTAAAGCATCAAGATAACGGATCTGACTTAATAAATGTTTGAAATCATCTGCTAAAAAATAGCCATTAATCTAACTCTCTATTTAGTGAAGATGCAACTTTCTATTTTTCCGTGTATTGGTCAATAATTTTTAAAGTCTTTCTAATTTCGGTATAACGTTTACGGACGTAAGAAGTGCTATATCCGACAACTTCTGCAATATCTTCTAAAGAAAGGCCTTCAATATATTTCTTTTTAATTATTATGTTATCTAACCCTTCAAAGGTATCTATTAAGTTTAATAAGGATTCTTTCAATCTTTCAGTTTCCTCTAGTTCTTCTTCCAATCGCTTAATTTCATTTTCAACATTTGCCCCTCTTGATTCATTGGTTAACTTAATATTCATTAAGTCCCCTTCTTCCCAGCGAATCAGCTCTAACTTAGTTTTATTGAGATTCCACTCAATGAAGGATATACGTTCTTCAAGCTTTCTATATTCAGTCAACCATTCAAACAAGTTCGCTTCACCTCTTTTTAATCGGCTTAGTTTTCGGCTGATTAGGACTGTCCAAAATTGGACAGTCCTTAATTGGGGCCTCCTCAATTTTGGGGAACCCTATTGTCAGCCACCCTCTGCCACATCCTCTTAAATCATCATTTTTTCACGGTAATCAGCCGTTTCAGTGAAGGTTATCGGCACCATGTTCGCTTTCAAACGGCTGATGATACGGGGATCATATTGCTTCTCAAGCGATTCTAAATTTAGATTACTTGTGATGATAGTCGCTTTGTCCTCTCTGGTATCAAGCAAGCTGAATAGAATCTTGTTACTAAATTCGGACTTCTTCCCTGTTGCTGTCCCACCCATTTCTACGCCTATATCATCTAAGATAAGTAAGTCAGCTTTTTCAGCGAGTTCAAGATAATATTTTTCACCCTTAAACGTTGGGTTACTGTAGCTATCACGGATTACATTTAACAACCTACTGAAGCTGTAATAGAGAACGGTCTTTTGAATATCATCACGGTTGCTCATGGCGTTCACGTTATTCCCGATGGCTGTGGCCAAATGAGTTTTCCCGCTGCCTTGGCTGCCTGTAATGATGATATTCAAAGGTTGGCCGCCTACTATACGTGAAACCGTTGAAGATGCTGCATCTCGATTTTCTTTCTGTTCTTTAGTAGTGGCCTTGTAGTCCTTGAAACCTTTATTCATGAGATTTTTATTTTGAAATAATGAGTGGTTTGCTAAGTAGCGGAACTTTCTTGCTCTGTCACCAAATGCGCCATCTTGTACCTGGGAATCAGTTGCAGCCGTTTGATCGGATTGTTTTTCCAAATAGCACACTGGACAAATGATTTCTTTTGTTTTGAGATTTTGGAATAACTCCACGTTGATATGTTTCTCACACGTTGAGTATTCTTCCAGTGGCAGCAAGCCACCTTTATTAATTGCCGTATCAATAAAGGCTGAACGGCTACTCATTAACTTGCTTGTATTAATCATTACTGCTCTACCTCCTATATAAGGTTGTCATAGAATCCTTGCGGTAAATCAATATCATTTAACCGTCTCAAACGCTCCTCATCTTCTGCGGTTCGCTTGAATTCTTGGTTATAGATGCCGTTAGGCTTCTCGTTTTTATTGGAGAATGCAACATCATCCGCCTGTACTTGCTGCATAGTGGTTATATTTTTATTTAGCCATTTCTTCATGATGCCTTCAGCGTATCTGAAACCTTTTTGGTCAACGGCTGCCCTTCTCATTGCTTCAATAACCATTGCTTCGTTCAAGTCATTGATCCAATGTTCAATCGTTTGTATAACAGTCGGGTTTGCTACCCCAAAATTATTTTGATAGAACAAGTGGGCATTAGTAGCAGGAGCGTTATTCTGATTCTGCTTCTGGTTATTATTATGTTTTGGTTCTTCTTCTGGTTCTGGTTGCGTTTCAGTATCGATACTATATCCAACCTGTTTAGATACGGTATCGATAGGGTATTGATAGTGTATCTCTTTAGTTTTAATGGGGTAGCCGTATAGTAAACACTGTTTGACCACTTCATTATGAAATTCGATGGTTTTTATGTTGGCCAGTTCCCTGTCAACTACCACCGCTACTTTAGGAGAACTAGCTTTATTGAATTTTAGCCAGTTAAGAAGAAATAACTCTTTGTGTTCCTGGTTATACATAATGCGTTTTTTAGCAACGAATACTTGAAGCAATTCCCTAACTTTTTCGATTGAATAACCTGTATCAAAAGCAACGATTTTTTCATTAATGCGATATACACCGCATTGAGTTGTTTTATCGTTGGTCATTAGATATAGGTAAAAATATTTTTCTTCTGGTTCTAACTCAATAATTAATTCGTCTTGCCAAAAGCTAATTTGAATTTGCCTATATATCGCCATTTACTCACCCTCTTTCTTTAAGCGTTATCTAACCAAACACCGTTGTATCGGCTAATATCTCCTCGTTAGAATCGTTCATACCACTAACTAAACGATGAGCTAAAGTGAGTGAATTAGTTGTTCTTCCTGATAAACGTAAAACTTCATATGCAGCTGTATAATCTGTAAGTTCTTTTTTCTCTACTTTTTGTGCTATTTTTACTAGTGAATCATGATTATCGATCAGTTGTTCAATTAGACTCAATGTTATATTGAATTCAATAGAGTTATTTTCTATCATTTCTTCTGCTTTCTTTTCCAATATAATCCCTCTTTTTCCTTGCTATCCTAGTCTTTATTGGTTGTTCAATAGAAAGTAGCTACCCTCACTTTAGCGGCCGTAAATCGCTAACTTATGGCGTTGGCGGGAAGGGAAGCCACCCTCTAGTGAACAACCAATAGTAGAAATGGATGCATCATTAATTAATTTGCGTTACTATAAGAGAAAGATTTCTACAAAAAAATACTTTCCTTGTCCTAAGAAACTGGCATTTCTTAGGCTTTTTTTTATTATTCTAAATTCGGTAACAATATCTTTAATCAGGTTCCATGAAGATTGGCTTACAAGCGTTGCAATAACCCCTACAACCAAACCACCTAAGTATGCTTCTTGCAATAGATTCATTTACACCACCCCTTTAGTCCTCTAATTCGAAACCAAGTAGTTCAGCTAAGTAAGCTACTTCTTGATAAACTAAGTCTTGAAGGTCTGCTACTGAAATTGGTGTCCCATCTTCATTTGTAATTTCTGATTGTGTAATTGAATAAATACTTTGTACTTGATCCTTCACTGTTTCAGCCTTTGATTGTTCCATTATTTTTTCCTCCATTTTCTGTTATATCCTCTTTCAATTTCCATGATATTGGCCACCCAACTTATACGATCATCAATTTCATTCATCTGTTTATACTCGGCAACTGTTTCGCTTGTCTCAGTTGGTTTATTTAAGCGCTGCAAGAACTGTGACCAGGTTGTTTCTCCGTTCTTCCACTTGCTGGCCTTACGAGAGTAGGCCGTCGCAATGGCTAGCTGGCCATCGTGTGTTAGTTTTATTTCTTCCAAAAGTTTCCCACCTCCTGTAAAGGTTCTATACTTTACATTTTGAATATGTTATAATGACAGAAAATAGGTACACAAAAGGTACCCACTTTCTAGTCTGGATGCATCTGAGTTTCGTCGGCTCAAAGGGATGCATCCATTTTTTGTAGTTTCTGCAGCTTACTGTTATTAAGTTTTGCTTGTTCCAGTTCGTTTGATTGATTCATTAAAATCTCGTTCATCAGATCGAGATAAACCCCATGGCGTTGTGAGAGCTTCATCATGGCCATCTTTACATAAACGCCTACACTATCCTCTGGCGCTTCCTCTATTTCATCTGCATACTCCGACCAGTCTTCTGTCATCTGATCAACAAGCACACGCATTTTTTCGATGCTTCTCTTTGAGTCTGAAAGAAAGACGTCTACATCATCCTGGGCAGACCAGGCCTGTTTTTTAATAGCTTCTTTTTCCAACGGTAACCACATACCAGTTTCTCTGTTTCCCATCATCATTACCCCCTATTTTTTTGTTCTTCTACCATTTCCAACACAATCAACCACATTTTAAGAGCTACCAGCGTCACAGTAATACCCACTAACAAACCACCCAGAAACGTTTCTTCTAAAATTGTCATAACTAACACCCTTTCACTTATACTCATGTTTAAGCTCTGCTGCCCTGCGGATGCTTATTTTTTGTTTATCTTTCCAAGTCCGTCATGAATTCATTGATAGAGTTTTTTGCGATGAGCGTCATATTATCTACCTGAACCATCGGTAACCCCATGAGGATGAGTTTCTGGAGACTTTTGTAGGATATGCCCAGGTATGCGGCAGCCTCTTTCTTATTGAAATAGTCTTTCTTATGAAGCTCGTTGCTTGATACCTCTTCGATGACTTTAAGAGCCGCTTGCCTTAGCAGGCCCTCTATTTGATGCTGTAGGTCATCAGATACATTAAGCGTCAGCTCTGCCATTTTGCTCTCACCTCCTTTCTAATCTTTGCTTTTCTTTGCGTCCGTTGTAAAAAAAATACTTTCTATTGTCTCACGTGGAAACATTGGCTTGACGAGTTCAATGAAAATAACCTTTTCTTTATCAGAAAAACTAGACAGTCCTCGCTCTTTCGCTGAGTAAGCTTGTCTGGTAATATTAAAAGCTTTGGCTACTTCATTTTGAGTGAGTCCGTTCCCTCTTCTAAGCTTTGCAAACTTAGTCATAGCTCTTCCTCCTTTTTTCTTTGCATTTCTTTGTAATTATAGTGTAAACCATTTTTTAACTTAACGCAAGAAAAACTTTGCGTTTCTTTGTGAGATAGTTTATTATTTAGTAGAGGAGGTGTGTTTATGGATATCAATCCTAATGATGTAGGGGATCGAATTAGACAAATTAGAAGAAACAAAGGTATGAGCATGACTGAATTCGCTAATTTAATCGGTCAAGTAGAAAAAACAAGTAAAATTCAGAGCGGAACTATAAGCAACTGGGAAACTGGGAAAAATTTACCTAATAATAAACGTCTTTCTATCATCTCCGGTATTGCTGGAATTTCAGTCGATGAGCTTTTATATGGGGATATCAGAGAGTATGCCGCTACATTCTTGGATACTTTTATCGAGGATTTAATAAAAGATGAAGATCCTGACAGCTTTGTCACCCTGCTACTTAAAGACCTATCTCAATTAAAAGAGTTGAAATTTCAGTTTATAACCCTGGTTAAAGAGCATGGTCTCAGCCACTCAGAGATTGAAGCAATGAAAAAGCTTGCCAATGAAACGATTTTCCGCTTTCTACGCGGAGAAGACGACTCAAATAAAGGCGCCATTAATATTACTTACAACACCTTAAAGGACTTATTAAGTACTGTTGACAATATGTTCTTGGACTTAAAAGCTGGCCATGATGTAACAGTATATAAAGACGGTATGGATGCAACCCTGCATGATAAGCTCACTGATATTTTGACAGAGGCGATCAACAAAACAGATAATATTAAAAATAATCAATAATATAACGGCCCACCCCGTAGCCAATCGGGAGAAGGTCACCTCTTAAAAGCCTGTTGCCCTGCGGTGCTAGAGAAGAGGAAAAGACTATGGCAAGCATTACAAAATACACGAAAAAAGACGGCTCTACGGCCTACAAGTTCCAAACCTATCTAGGTATCGACCCACTAACTGGGAAACCTAAAAAGACAACGCGATCCGGTTTTAAGACAAAAAAAGAGGCCGACCTTGCCCTCTCCAGGTTAATGCTGGATGTAGACAAGAACGGCCTCAGTAAAACGGATAACGATAACATCACATTCAAGGAAGTATATGAGCTGTGGGTGGATCAATACCGGCACACCGTCAAAGAGAACACGCTGCGCATGACAAAATACTACTTCAATGACTACATTTTACCATCGTTGGGCAAGTACCGCATCAACAACATAACGGTCGCCCAGGTTCAAAAAGCAGTCAACAAATGGGCCGGTCAAGTCGGCATGTATCAGCTCATGAACAGTTATGTTTCCATGGTTTACCGTTTCGCCAACAATAGCGGGATCAGTAGCATAAACCCTGCCGACAAAGTCATCATGCCTAAGAAGAAAAAGAAAGTCAAAGCCCAGTATGAGCAGGAGGATGGCTTTTACACCCGGGACGAACTGCGGACGTTCATGGAGTGCGCCTCTAAAGTAAAAGACCTGAAGAAAGTGGTATTTTTCCGCCTTGCAGCGTTCACTGGTGCCCGTAAGAGTGAAATACTGGCGCTGAACTGGTCCGATATTGATTTCACACGTAAACAGCTGCATATTAATAAAACGCTCGCTATCGGCTTAAAAAAGGTCATTGTTAACACACCAAAGACAGAGGCATCCATTCGCTCTATCAGTTTGGATGATGAGACGCTGGCACTGCTAAAAAGATGGCGTAGGGATCAGCTGGAAAAATATCTCATGCTTGGCATCAATACGAACAAGCCTAACCAGCCTATCTTTACAACCTATCACAATACGCACATACGCCCGTCCGCTGTGTTCTACTGGCTGAGGGATGTTCTCCAAAAGAATGACCTGAAGAAAATAACAATTCACGGGTTCCGGCATACACATGCCTCCCTGCTGTTCGAGGCGGGCGCATCGCTCCAGGAAGTAAAAGAGCGGCTCGGTCATGCGAACATAAAAACAACGATGGATATTTATACCCACGTAACCGAAAAGACTAAGGAAGAAACGGCTGATAAGTTCCTCAAATTTATGGAAAACTGAGCCAATGGCATTTTTTATGGCATTAATTTTTTCCAGGCATTTGAGAGAACGGCTTAAAAGTCCAGTCATACCAACGTTTATAGACTATCCTATGAAATGATTGAACCTTACAACAAATTAGGTTAATCTTAATTTTAAAAATCCCGACTTGGATATCCAAGCCGGGATTTTTTTATTTGAAGGTGATTGTTTTACTTATCTTTTCTAGACCATCTCGGTAAGATAATTTTATGCTGATTTCACCTGTTAATTCATCATATGCTATTACCTTAATTTTTATATTAAATCTATTTACATTTGAGTCAACATAAGAAATAATATCTTCTGTTTGCTGACCAATCGTTAAGCTAATTTTACTTTCTCCACTATTAGTATCTGATGCTATCTTTTCAGAATCCATTATAATTGTTGGATGTTTGTAAAGCACTGTTTCCCCTTCTAAATAATGCCTAATCACTTCAATTGATTGAGGAATATCCTGTTTAGATACGATGAAAATACCATCTTCACTTTTGTCGATTAATGTAACACTGACAATTAGAGCAATAAGTATGATGATGCATCCTACTTTCCTTTTCAGCATAGTCATTACCTTCTCTCTTTTACTAATGAATGATGTATCTATTATAGCGCAGATGATGATTATAAAATATGTCGAGTGAGAGCTAAAAAAAATGCCAGTCGACATGATTTGCCTAAATTATGTCGACTGGCGCTCAAAATCTTCTTCACTCGACACAAAACTGCCATGATGAGACTCATCATGGCAGTTTTTTATTCCATATTAATAAATCGCTACTGGACCATGTGGCCCTTCAATGACATCTATCGCTGTTCCAAAAATATCTGATAAAACTTCTGCTTTCATAACCTCATTAACAGTTCCAAATCTGACAATTTGTCCATTCTTCATTGCACAAATGTGTTCAGAATACTTAGCAGCAAAGTTAATATCATGCATAACCGTTACAATCGTACGGCCAAACTCCTTAGCTGCATATCTCAAATGCTCCATCATTTGGACTGAACTAGCAACATCGAGATTGTTCAAAGGTTCATCCAATAATATATAATCCGTTTCTTGGCATAAAACCATCGCCACATAAGCACGTTGTCTTTGTCCACCAGAAACTTCATCTAGATAACGGTTTTCTAATTCTGTTAAACCTAAAAAATCAATGTACTTAGAAATAATAGCTTCATCTTCTTTTGTTAATCGCCCTTTTGAATAAGGAAAACGGCCAAAACCTGCTAGTTGTCGAATCGTTAAACGAGTAATAAAATGATTTTCTTGGCGCAGTATGGTTAAAATTTTAGCCAGATCTGCTGATTTTGTTTGGCACACGTCCATATTAGCAATTTTGATATGACCTTCATCCATTTCTAGTAGCCGACCAATCATTAATAAAGTCGTTGACTTTCCCGCTCCATTTGGTCCAATCAAAGAAGTCAGACCTGCTTTAGGAATGGTGACAGTTAAGGGTCCAATTTGGACATCTTTAGAATATGCTTTTTTCACATCTGTTATTTCTATCATAATGAACCCTTCCTTAGTACGACAATTAAAAATGTTAAGCCACCAAAAATTTCAATAATGACCGATACGACACCTTGAGCATTAAATACATGATACATAAAGAAATAGGCAACCGTAATAATGACATAACCAATGACAAACGCCATTGGGAAAACATACTTATGGTCGTAAGTCGGCGCTGCTTGATAAGTGAGCGTGGCAACTAAAAAACCAAAGAATGTCAATTGACCAACTAGTGCTGTTGAAATAGACATCAACACCGCAACAATAACGAGTATAAAGATAACACTCGCTTGATAACGAACACCGAGTGTTTGACACACATCTTTCCCCAGTGCTACAACATTTAAACGCTTAGAATAAACAAATAACAGGATAACTGCAAGCACCACAATTGGGATTGCAATAGGAAAATAATCAGCATCAGCATTATTAACTGATCCCAGTAAACGCGCTTGTAACAGATCATATTCCGAAGGCGTTAAAATCCGCTTCATAAAGGATGACAGCGAACGTAATCCGCTACCGATAATGACCCCAACTAATAACATCAGCTGTAAATCACCATATTTTCCTGATAATAGCCAACCATAAAGTAGTAAGCAGAGTGACACCATAGCGACAACTTGAATAATAAATGGCACTAAACCTGTAAAGCCAACAAAGGCTGTCACTCCGAAGAAAAACATAGTGGCTGTATGAATCGAAACATAAAGTGCTTCAAACCCTAACAAAGAGGGAGTAACCACTCGATTCGTTGTAATAGATTGAAAAGCGACCGTTGATAAGCTTTGGCAAAGTGCAACAATCACCATAGCCGTTAGTGCTGTCGTTCGCCTTTTTACAATCGGCAAAAATGATGGTGATGTTACTGCTACCGGATTTTTATAAACCAATAGACCATAGGAAGCTAAGATAGCTAAGCTAAGTAAAATAATGAGCAATAGCCAGTATCGTTGTTCTTCCTTAGCAGAACGAAAAGCGCCAGTCGATCGGCTTTTAGTTGCTATTTGGTTATTCTTTCTATATGCCGATAACTTTTGCATCTTATCGTCTCCTTTGTCTAAGTAAAATAATGATAAAGATAACAGAGCCTGCCGTTCCTAAAATAAGCGATACAGGGACTTCGAATGGTGCAATAATTATTCTTGAGATGATATCACAAATCATAACAATTCCCATTCCCAATAAACATACCCATGGCAAATTACTTCGAATATCATCTCCACGATACATGGATACAATATTTGGCACAATGAGGCCAATAAAAGGTAAATTGCCAATAACTGCCGAGACAATCCCTACTGCAATTGAAATTAATAAGGTTGCTACTAAAATAATCTGGTTATAGTTAACACCAACAGAGGTCGTAACCTCTTCACCCAACCCAGCTAATGTCAATCGATCAGCATAGATAAAAATAATGACTGTCACTAGAACAATCAGCCATAAATACTCATATCGTCCAAGTTGAACAGAGGCAAATGAACCGACAAACCAACTTTCCACATTCTGACTCATATTAAAGGCTAAGCCAATAAAGGTAGATACGGCGGAAACAATGGCTCCCAGCATAATACCGATAATAGGTACAATTAAAGAAGATTTAAGTTTTACCTTTCGTAAAAAAAAGAAAAAGATTAATGTCCCAACAAACGAAAAAATAATAGCGCCAGTCATCCTTAAGACAAGAGATGGTGCGGGAAAAAATAAATAAACAAATACTAATCCTAAACCAGCCCACTCAACCGTTCCTGTTGTTGATGATTCAACGAGCCTATTTTGTGTAATCATCTGCATGACTAAACCAGTCATTGACATAGCTGCTCCTGTTAACATTAAGGATATGGTACGAGGAACTCGGGTAATAAAAAACATAGTCCAACCATCATCATTTCCCCTAATATCATAAGCACCAGTCATTAAGGATAGAAGCGCTAGCAACAGAACCAGAATACAAGTCAGAACAAATGCTTTCGTAAATACTTTTTTTCGACCATGACGCAAGGACTGAGCAAGCTCAGTACTTGTCATGTCTTTAATTGATTGCTTATCCATAAGCAATCACTATTTCGCTAATGTTTCAGCTAAGTTGTTAAACAGTTCGAGGTAAGTTTGAATTGATTCATTGGTGTAAGTATCATTTGGTGCGTAGACAATTTGTCCTTCAGTAATAGCTATTACATTTTGCAAAGCAGGTGCATTATCAATCACGTCTTGCGCAGGGACAGCATCTTCGTTGGATGATACTGCTGCATCACGGTCAAGAACAAAAATCCAATCTGGATTACTTTGAGCAATTGCCTCAACAGAAACTTCATCCCCCTCATGATCAGAAGAAAATTTCTCAACTTCTAGTGCAGGTACCCAACCAAAGATCTCATACATTGGTCCCCAAACACGTCCAGAATGTGGTGCAGAGAATCCAATATCCCCGCCTGAAACAACTAAACTCATCACTGTGTCTGCTCCATTGTATACTGACTTAGCAGCCTCAATTGCTGCATCAAAGTCTGCAATTAGTTGTTCTGCTTCGGCTTCTTTTTCAAAGATTTGTCCTAGGGCTACAGTAGAATCTTTTAGTCCATTAACAAGATTTTCACCAGGTGTTTCTGAGTCTTCAGAAACATCAATATTCAAATCAATAACAGCTGCATTCGGTACAAGTTCTTTTATTTCCTCGTAATAACTAGCAAAACGTTGTCCAACAATAACCAACTCTGGTTCAACTGCTGCAATAATTTCAAGATTAGGTTCGCGGTGGTTACCAATATCCTTCACATTTTCGTCACTCACATAAGGAGAGTCTGCTGGCATGACACCTTTAGGTACAGCAGCTAATTCAATACTCCAATCAGCTAATGTTTCAAAGGTACGGTTATCTAACACAACTACATTTTTAGGGTTGATTGGAACTGTTACAGTACCATGTGCATCTGTAATAGCCACTGTTGTTGCAACTTCTTCAACTGATGACTCAACAATGGATTCCGTTGTAGCTGATTCTACTGCTTCTGATTCTGTTGCCTCATTCGCTGTTGAACACGCTCCCAACAATAAGGCAGCTACAGCCATACTATATGTCAATTTAACCAATTTATTTTTTCCCATCTGTCTCTCTCCCTATCTCTATAACTCAAATGATTTATTTTTTAAGCCCTATTAGAATGGCTTACCTTTTTCCCACAATACCTTTTCTGATAACTCTTAATGAGAATGATTCTAATTGAGAATCATTCTCAATTAACTTAAGGCTTATTCTACTGTATGTTTATACAAAAAACAACAAAAATATTGATTTAAAGCGCTTTCTCATTAAAACAATATTAAATTAGTCTGTTAATTATGAAATTCACATTCTTTTTTAACCAAAAAAAAGAGGCTTTTCGCCTCTTTCATTCTCAATGAGAATAACGCTTCACATATTCAATAACCATTTCAGCTGATTTTTTTCCAGCTTCGATAATAAAGTCATCAAAAGACATAGATGCTTCTTCATCTGCACTATCAGACATCGCTCGTACTACAACAAACGGAACAGACATATTAAAACACGTTTGGGCGATTGACGCTCCTTCCATTTCCGTTGCTGCTGCTTCTGGAAATTCTGCCTTAATACGGTTAATTTCTTCTTTACTAGCGATAAACGAATCACTGGATACAATAAAGCCTCTAGATGGATTCAACCCTACCACTTGAGCAGCAGCCATAATAGCCTCTACACTTTTCACATCGCTCATGTAACGGGCAGGCATCTGAGGAACTTGTCCTTTTTCATAGCCAAATGCCATCGCATCAACATCATGGTAAGCCAATTGCTCAGCTACAACGACATCTCCCACAGCTAATCCTGACTTAATCGCTCCTGCTGATCCCGTATTAATAACCAAATCAGCTTGATAACGATCAATTAAAAACGCTGTTGCCAATGCTGAGTTTACTTTTCCTATTCCTGATTGGGTAATGACAACATCTGTTTCGCCAATTTTCCCAGAGGTATATTCTAAATGATGAATTTTTTCTGTTTTTTTATCCGACATTACACCAAGTAATACACGTGTTTCTTCTTCCATTGCGCCAATAATACCGATCATAGTTATTCACATTCCTTAACGTTTATTTAAATGACAAATGCCAATACAAAAACTAAAACAATCGCGATAATGACACTAATAATAGCGATATTATAAAAACGGTCTAATCTTCTTCCTTTTTCTTTAACCGTTAGTCGTGTTTTTGTTTCCTCGGCTGATTTTGTTTTTTTCTTGAGTGATTTTCCCTTTTCATTACCATTATCAGTTTCTTTCTGTATATACTCTTGGTAATTTTTTCGAGTAATCAATTGTTTTTTTTCTTTTTTAGCCATATTAAGCTTCCTTTTCTAATAAGCGAAGTTTCCAATAGAGCAGCGCATATAGCGTCTTAGCATCACAAATTTCTCCACTTTCTCTAAGCGCTAATGCTTCTTGGTAGCTACATAGGACAACTTCAACAAATTCATCCTCATCCTGAGGTAGTGGATTTTCTACAATTTCCAACCCTTCTGCGAGATAGATTGTAAATTTTTCATCTAAGTAAGCAGGAGTTGGATACATAGTCTCAATCTCTTCCCAACGACTTGCTGAATAATGGGTTTCTTCTTCTAGTTCCCTTTTGGCTGCCTCTAATGGATGAGTATCATCTTTTTCTAGCTTACCTGCTGGAATTTCTACGACTGTCCGTTCTAACGGTTTGCGATATTGACGGACCAAAACCATCTTTCCATCGGCCGTAAAAGGCATCACTGCTACAGCACCAGGATGACGGATAATTTCTCTAATAGATGTTTTTCCATTAGGAAGCAGGACTTCTTCTCTCTCTAAATGAACAAGTACGCCATCAAAAATTATTTCTTTCGTAAGGGTTTTTTCTTCAAACTCCATTTGTTTAGCCTCGCTTTTTATCATTCATTTAAGTCTATCATACCCTAATTCTTTTCTTGATGACAAGATTCCATTCAATTTTAATGAAAAATCATCCTTTTGACCGATAGTTGTCTCAAGCTGTTATGATAAAATAAAATCAAAGTAAGATTTCACTACTTAAGGAGGGTGACTTATGTTTCAAACAATCAAAAAAAGCTTTATTTATACATTTTCAAATGTCGGATGCTTAATCGCTTTAGCTGTTTTTTTCTTCGTTTTTGAATTTGATATCATCACATCATTGGTTCTTACGCTTGTGATGGGAGCTATTTTATTTCATTATCGGTCAAAAACAACCACTAAGAAGAACAAGCAGCCACTTGCTAAGGTATCTAGCCAAAAAGAGGAATTCTATCATTCTAAAGGCCTAACAAAAGATGAAATACAGCTATTCCGAAAAACGATGCATACAGCTAGAGAGCATATTTATGCTATTGAAAAGTCTACCAATAAGAGTAATAAAGTAAAGGCGATTGCTATACGTCATAATACGATTGCGATTATAAAAGACTTTTTTAAACATATTGTGGAACAGCCTAACCGTCTCCACGAGGTTAACCACTTCCTCTATACCTATTTACCTAATTTAAAGGAAATGACCGAATCTTATATTGAGATTGATGGTCATCTAGCAAAAACAAAAGAAACCTATCAGTCATTAGAGACTAGCTCGAAGACTATGGAAGATCTTTGCCAATTGATTACTAAAGATTATCTATCTTTCATGTCAAATGATATTGACGACTTAGATATGGAAGTGGAACTTGCTAATCATGTTCTGAACAGAGATAATAAAGAAAATGAACCATTAAGTGATGACTATTAGGAGGGATTATATGGAAAATAAAGATCAAACTGTTAATAAAGAACTAGAAGATTTACTAGCTAATCCATTTGCTGATCCGTATGCTAATCCAGCTGCCCAAGTAGATGGTAAACAAGAACTAAAAGAAACCGTCGTAGCTGACAAGCTAATCGATCGTTTACCAGAAGAACGACAAAAACAAGCTGTTGCTCTGGCTGGTCAAATTGATGAAAAAAATATGCAAGCGATCATTAGTTATGGCGCTGCTGCTCAAAAACAATTAGGTGAATTCTCACATTCTATGCTCTCTCATGTCCAAAACCAAGATACTGGTGAGATTGGCGATTCATTAAATGAGTTGATGTTTAAACTAAATGAGACAAGCCCTTCTGATTTAAGAGCAGAAGATAACAATATTTTCCGTAAGATGTTTAGTAAAGTAAAACAAAGCGTTTATGAAATGACCGCTAAATACCAACAGATCGGCGCTCAAATCGATAAAATTGCCGTGAAGCTAGATCGAGAAAAGAATGGCTTGTTAAATGATAATATTATGCTTGAACAACTTTACAAAAAGAATGAAGATTACTTTCATGCCCTTAATATTTATATTGCTGCCGGCGAAGTAAAACTTCAAGAACTATCAAGTCAGACGATTCCGGCTGCGATTGAGCTAGCCGAACAGTCAAAAAGCCAGATGGATGTCCAAATTGTTAATGACTTAAATCAGTTTTTAGACCGTTTAGAAAAACGAACACATGACTTAAGACTAGCACGACAAATGACCATCCAACAAGCACCACAAATCCGTTTGATTCAAAACACTAATCAAGCTTTAGCTGAGAAAATACAAGCGTCAATCCATACCGCTATTCCGTTATGGAAAAACCAAGTAGCTATTGCCATGACCTTGCTTCGTCAAAAAGATGCCGTAACTGCGCAACGACAAGTGTCGCAAACAACCAATGATTTAATGCTGAAAAATTCAGAAATGTTGAAAATATCAGCTATTGAAACAGCTAAAGAAAATGAACGAGGTGTGATTGATATCGAAACCTTGGAACAAACCCAAAAAGACTTAGTTGAAACCCTTCAAGAGACTTTGAAAATCCAACAAGAAGGTCGCATTAAGCGTCGCGAAGCTGAAACAGAATTGTCACACATGGAAAATGAACTGCGTGACCACCTACTCAGTCTTCAAAAAGAAGAAAATCGCTTAAATCAATAAGCAAAAAGCCTAGAATTTAGACGTTCTAGGCTTTTTTGTTGTTTAAAAATCATATCATTTTGAAAACAACTGATATTCATTTATAATAATGATAGTTAAAGTAATCAATCATTACTTTATATATTTTTTTAAAGGAGGAAACAAAGATGGGATTAATTTGGACGTTAATTGTCGGTGGTGTACTAGGTGCAATCGCTGGAGCAATCATGGGTAGAGATATACCTGGAGGCATTATTGGAAATATCATTGCTGGTTTCCTTGGTTCATGGCTAGGTACGATGTTATTAGGCGAATGGGGACCAGAAATTGGTGGATTCTTCATTGTACCTGCTTTGCTTGGGGCTGTCATTTTAATCTTCCTAGTATCATTCATTCTAGGACGATCAAAACGAAATTAGAATAGTTATAGTAAAGGCATCAGGGATTGACCTGATGCCTTTACTATATTTAAAAAGCACACTAATCAATGATTAGTGTGCTTTGGATTATAAGTTTATGAAGTAAGTTATAATTTTTGAAGATTATAATTTTACAACGTTAGCTGCTTGAGCTCCGCGGTTTCCTTCAACAATGTCAAATTCAACATCTTGGCCTTCTTCAAGTGTTTTGAAGCCGTCGCCTTGAATTGCTGAGAAGTGAACGAATACGTCGTCTCCGCCTTCAACTTCGATAAATCCGAATCCTTTTTCACCGTTAAACCATTTTACTTTACCTTGTTCCATAATAAAACAAAACCTCCAAAAATTTTTCTAATAACTTGAACCATAATCTTTATGTTTATATTTCAAATTACATATTTAAGTATAATAAAGTTCACTATAAAATGCAAGTTTCTTTCGTAAAACGGTTTCATAAGCAGGATAATAGTTAACATTTTGTTCATAATTAAAAGAGCGTGTAGGAATTTCCCTACACGCTCTAATCTTATTGCTCTTCTTCAGTTGTTAATGCTTCTGGAAAATCATTAATAACAATGTCCGCACAACGGCTACATAATGTTGGCGCTGCTTCAATCGTCCCTACTTCTTCTTTAATGATACGGCAACGGTCGCAAGTTTCGCCATGAGCGTGCTCAACGACAACGCGCATACCATTTTCAGCATCTGCTTCATCATGAAGAGTCACTTGAGACACGATAAATAGTTGAGCTAAGTCAGTATCAATCGATTCAAATAAGTCTTTTACTTCTTGTGAAACAAATAGATTTAAATGAGCTTCAAACGATTTACCGATTACTTTTTCGCTACGTGCTTCTTCTAGTGATTTTAAGATGCTTTGACGTAATGACATAAAGCTATTCCATTGTTCAAGAATCTCATCTTTATCAGCTGCAAATACAGCTTCAGGTAATTCTGCTAATTGTGCATACTCTTCTTCTTCTTTCAAGTATGTCCAAATTTCCTCTGTTGTATGCGTAATAATTGGTGTCAACAGTTTTGTGATTGCTACTAAAGCATCATAGAAAACAGTTTGCATAGAACGTCTCACTGCATCGTTTTCACGTTCAATATAGACCACATCTTTAGCAAAGTCTAAGTAGAATGATGATAACTCAACAGTACAGAAGTTCATAATCGTTTGATAGATTGTTGAGAAACGGTAATCTTCATAAGCCTTTAGACATGTTTCAATAATTTGATTTAGACGGATTGACATAAACTTATCAACTGAACGTAAGTCTTCATAAGCGACACGGTGTTCTGCTGGATTAAAGTCTTCTGTATTTCCGATCAAGAAACGCATAGTGTTTCGGATTTTACGGTATGTTTCTGATACTTGTTTTAAAATATCATCGCTGACACGTACGTCTGATTCGTAGTCCACACTTGAAACCCATAGACGAATAATATCTGCTCCCATATTTTTAACAACTTTTTCAGGTAAAATCGTATTTCCAAGTGATTTACTCATTTTACGGCCTTCACCATCTAGAACAAATCCTTGTGATAAGACACTCTTATAAGGTGCTTCACCGTTAATGGCAACACTCGTTGTTAAACTAGAGTTAAACCATCCGCGGTATTGGTCAGAACCTTCTAAATACATATCTGCTGGGAAGGTTAAGTTCTCTCTGTTACGTAAAACTGACTCATGAGAAGAACCTGAATCAAACCATACGTCCATAATATCTGTTTCTTTAGTAAAGAGACCATTTGGGCTACCTGGATGTGTAAAGCCTGCTGGCAATAAGTCTTTCGCTTCACGCTCAAACCACACATTTGATCCTTCTTGACCAATCAATGTTGCGACATGATCGATTGTTTCTGGTGTAATAATAGCTTCACCATTTTCTGCGTAGAAAATAGGTAGCGGTACACCCCAAACACGTTGACGAGAGATTACCCAGTCGCCACGGTCACGAATCATATTATGGATACGTACTTTTCCTGATGGGTGGATCCAGTCTACTTTTTCAATTTCATCAAGAATATCTTGACGGAATTTACTGATTGATGCAAACCATTGTGGTGTAGCACGGAAAATAACTGGTTTCTTCGTACGCCAGTCATGTGGGTAGCTATGTTCAAAGAAATCTAGTTTCAATAGCTGTCCTTTTTCTTCCAATAATTCTGTAATCATTTTGTTTGCTTTATCGTAAAAAATACCTTCAAAACCAGGCGCTTCATCAGTATAGCAACCACGGTCATCTACTGGTGATAGAACATCTAAGCCATATTTTTTACCGATAATGTAGTCATCATCACCATGTCCTGGCGCAGTATGAACTAAACCAGTACCTGCTTCAAGTGTGACGTGGTCTCCTACCATGACAAGTGATTCACGGTCATAAAATGGGTGTTGAGCAGTCATGTATTCCATTTCTGCCCCTTTGAATTCTCTCAATGTTGTTACTGATTCCCAACCGATTTCGTTTTTAACGGTTTCTAGCAGGTCAGTTGCTACAATAAATTTACGGCCATCAGCTTCAATTTCAGAATAATTGAAATCAGCATGAACAGAGATACCTAGGTTTGCTGGTAATGTCCATGGTGTTGTTGTCCAGATAATAAATGAGGTATCTGTATCTAAAAAGCCTTTACCGTCTTTTACTGGGAATGACACATAGATTGAAGCTGATTTAATATCTTTGTATTCAATTTCAGCTTCTGCAAGTGATGATTCACTTGATGGTGACCAATAAATTGGCTTTAGACCTTTGTAGATGTAGCCTTTCTCAGCCATTTTACCAAACACACGGATTTCGCCTTCTTCGTATTCTGGTGTTAAAGTCACATATGGGTTATCCCATTCACCGGTCACACCTAAACGTTTGAAAACAGTACGTTGACCGTCAATTTGTTTCCATGCATAATCTTCACACAGTTTTCGGAATTCTGCTAAACTCATTTGTTTACGGTTAACACCTGTATTGGTTAGGGCTTGTTCAATCGGTAAACCATGTGTGTCCCATCCTGGCACATAAGGTGAACGGAAACCAGACATTGATTTTGAACGAACAATAAAATCTTTACTGATTTTGTTTAAGGCATGTCCCATATGAACAGCACCATTGGCATATGGCGGGCCATCATGTAAGACAAATGTTGGTTTCCCAGCATTCTTTTCTTGACGTTTGTCGTAAACCTGTTGTTCTTCCCACTCTTTTTCACGTTCTTGTTCGCGAACCGGTAAATTTGCTTTCATTGGAAAAGCAGTTTTTCCCAATAGCAAAGTATCTTTCATTTTCATGAACTATATTCCTCCATTTTATTATTATTGTTTAGCCTTCTTTTTACAGCAAAATAAAAAGACTCCGTCCTCAAAAGGGACGAAGTCTTCGTGGTACCACCCAAATTCAAAGCAAAAAATTCATAATACTGCTTTCTTTAGGAACCGTTAACGCTGTTCAGGCGATTAACCTACTAATCCAATCATTGGATGTTCAGCTCATATTTCATGGATGATCCGTTGATTACAGGGACTATTGGCCTTTCACCAGCTGCCAATTCGCTTAAAAGTATCTAATCATTGGGTGTTCCAATCATCAATTAGTTTGATTTTACTTGTTTTCTACTGAAATATCAATAGCTTCTACTTGACCTTCTTCTGATTGCTCATCTTTTTCTGATGATTCTGTCGTTTCAAAACCAGTTTCTGCCATTAAATCATCCACCTTACGCGTACGATTATTCAAGACATCATCCAGTGTCGGTGTTGGGACATACTTTTCAGGAACTGTATTTAATACTAATTCCCACTCTTCATTCTTAATTAAGTTTAACTGTGATTCTACCAATACTTGCAGTTTTTGTTTAAAGTTACGGCTCTCACGACGAACATTATCTGTTTCGTGATTAATTTGAGTTGCTTTTTCAGCAGCTTCTTTTAATAAACGGTCTGCACTTTTTTCTGCTTCAAATAGGATAATTTCTGCTTCTTTACGAGCGTTTTCTTTTAAGCGATCCGCTGCATCTTGTGCGACAACAATTGACTTATTAAGAGCATCTTGAAGATTTTGGAAATGTTCAATTTTTTCTTCTGCAAATTTCACTTGTTTCTCTAAATCTTTGTTTTCTTTTAGAACTTGCTCATAATTTTTTTTGATAAGGTCTAGAAAATCATCTACCTCATCTTTGCTGTATCCCTTAAATTTTGACTCGAATTCTTTATGTTGAATATCTAATGGTGTTAATGACATTCTTAATCATCCCTTTCAACTTAAATTACTTGCGTAGAACGCCTATCTCAATTCGCCACTTGTCTTTTTTAGACTTTCCTTGAATGGCTCGTATTTGTATACGGCCGTAGCCACGAATAGAAATAATATCAAAAATACCCAGTTCAAAATCTGGTCGATCGTGTTGGGTCCAATTTAATTTGACCTTGCCAGACCCTACTAATTCCTTAGCACGCTGTCGTGAGATATTATAGACCGATGATATGACGGTATCAATTCTCAACGAACTAACGGTGTCTTGTTCAATGGTCCAATCATCAATGGGTTGGATAAGGTCAGTATAATCACGTTCCTCTAAACGAACAGTGATATTCCCCATTTTAGTGACTTGAAGCTTCACAAACTGAAAGACTGACTCTACAGTAAAAAATTGCCATCTTTCACCGTCAGACATGATGTCACCAAATACTTCACGTTTAACACCTGCGCCAACTAAGGTGCCCAGAATTTTACCATGAGTTAACTGTGTAAATTTAACAGGGTAGTTAATCTCTACTAATTGAAGCTCATAATCTTCCTGTTGCGGCTCGAAATATTCCGGATAGAGAATCGCTCGTTTCCGTTCTGCTGCCTCATAGCCGCCAAAAAAAGAAACACGAACTTCTCCTTTTTTTCCAATAAGCATTTCAATAATATATTGTTGTCTTGGATCTAAAAAATCAGTTAGGTAAGGTGAATACTGCTCCTGAACTTGAATAATCCAAGATTCAACTAAATCAATAAAGCTCTGTTCTTCTTTACGAAAATGTTGATACAGCTGCTCCATTTACCCGCCTCCTTTTCGATTAACTAAATAATTGAAGAAGGAATAATAAGACAACATATGCGCCATAATTGACTAGGCGTAAAAATAAAATAGCAAATAACACACTGAAACTTACCATGCCGACTGAAGGAATCAATCGATAGAAGATGCTGAGATAAGGTTCAACAATCCGTGTAATCAGCTGGCCGAATTTTGAAGATAAGGCATTTGGCAACCATGTCATTAGAGCATATATAGCTAAAATTCCTGAATAAATATTAATGACTCGTGGAACGAGGTACATTAAAAATAAAATAATCCTTACCATTCCATCCTCCTTTCTCTTCCTTGGAAGTACAGTTATTATTCTCAACTAGAAGTAGTATTCTGTCTGACTTTCTCCTACTTCTCTGTTGGCAATTTCAAAATTAGCTGGTGTACATAAGAAAATACCTTCGCCAACTTGCTGAATATCACCATTTACGGCATAAACAGCCCCTGCAATAAAATCAATGACTTTAGATGCTTGATCCTTTTCCATTCGTTTAAAATTTAAAAGGACTGAATCATTATTTAATAAGTAATCTGCAATTTGCTCTGCTTCTGTAAAGACTCTCGGCTCGATTACATGAATACTTGCTTTTTGAGATTGACTTCTCTGGTTCATTGGAATAACTTTTGACTTCATTTTTTGTGATGGAACAGCGTGTCTAGTCGGTTGTTCCTGTTGAAAATGAACAGTGTCATAGTGTTCTGATTGTTCTTCCCATTCCGGAGTTTCTTCATCTAAACCAAAAAAGTTCCTGATCATATCTTTTAGGCTCAAGCTATTCCCTCTATTCTTTCGTGATTATCTGCTTTTAATCAAAAAAAGCAGATCCAATGCGAACAAATGATGCACCTTCTTGAATAGCGATTTGATAATCCCCACTCATGCCCATACTTGTTTGCGTACAAGGTGCAAAAGATAACTTTTTAGCTGCTATTTCTTCCTGCAAACTCTTTAAGCGTTTAAAGTAAACACTCAACTCATTTGCATTAGCTTCAATAGGAGCCATTGTCATTAATCCTACTACCAAAACATTGGGATAGATAGCCAGCTCATCAATAAACGATTCTAAACGTTCAGGAGAAACTCCACTTTTAGAAGTCTCTCCTGATACGTTAACTTGCACAAAACATGCCACTGGACGTTCTGCTCGTTTATTTATTTCTTTAGCCAACGATTCTCTATCCAAAGAATGAAGATAATCGATTTGATTGATAATCTGCTTCACTTTTCTCGTTTGCAATGACCCTATAAAATGCCACTTAATATCTTCTTGCTGGCAAGCAGACTGCTTTTCAAGAAGACCTTCTGGGCGATTTTCTCCAAAATGACGATAACCGACTTCGTAAAGGGCTTGTAAATCTGCAACAGGTCGTTGTTTCGTTACTGCCACACAAGTCACTTCGTCAGCATGGCGATTTACTGTTGCAACCGAGTCTTGAATACGAGATTCAATTCTTTGACAATTAGAAATAATAGTCATTTTTATCTACGTCTCTTACGGAAAAATGGTGGTGTTTCTAATTGATCGTCATCTGAATCTGATACATCTTCATGTTGTTGGTAGCGTGAGTAGTTTTCTTGAGTTGGTTCTGGGCTTACTTCTCTTGAAGTTGTTTCTCTCGGACTGTTATCTCTACGGATATCCCAATCTCCAAACAAGTCTTTTTCTTTTTCTGTTTCAGTTACAGCTGGTTCTTGAAATGTTGGTGCAGGGGTTGATGTAACATCTTTACGTCCTTTAAAAGGGCTCCCTCCACGCGCGTTGGACTTTTTTTCTTCTTTACGTTTCTCCGAATCAATACCAGTAGCGATAACTGTAACAACAACTTCATCGCCCAATGCTTCGTTAATTGACGTACCGAAGATAATATTAACTTCAGATGTTGATGCTTGTGCAACAATGTCGCTCGCATCTTGTGCTTCGAACAATGTTAAGTCCGCACCACCTGTAATATTCAATAGGATTTGTTCTGCGCCATCGATTGAAACTTCTAGTAATGGTGAAGAAATAGCTTTTTTCGTTGCTTCTGCCGTACGGTTTTCACCAGATGCCACACCGATACCCATCAATGCTGAACCTTGGTCCTTCATAACTGTATTCACATCGGCAAAGTCTAAGTTTACGTAACCTGGTGATGTAATTAAGTCTGAAATACCTTGAACACCTTGACGCAATACATTGTCAGCTTCATTAAATGCTTCCAACATTGGTGTCTTTTTATCAACAATTTCTAATAAGCGGTTGTTTGAAATAATTACTAATGTATCAACGTTAGCTTTTAATTCTGCAATACCTTCTGCAGCGTAACGTCCTCTTTTTGGTCCTTCAAAGCTAAACGGACGTGTTACAACACCAACAGTCAATGCCCCTTGGTCTTTAGCAATTTTTGCAACGATTGGTGCTGCACCAGTACCAGTACCGCCACCCATTCCACATGTTACAAAAATCATATCCGCACCAGATAGTGCTTCTGCTAATTGTGCTTCACTCTCTTCAGCTGCTTTACGGCCTACATCAGGAATAGAACCTGCTCCCAACCCTTTTGTTAATTTAGGTCCAAGTTGGATTTTTGTTTCTGCTTGTGAAGCATTTAATGCTTGTGTATCTGTATTTGCTACGATAAATTCTACACCTTTAACATCGTCAGCGATCATACGATTTACGGCGTTTCCACCTGCTCCACCTACACCGATTACTTTTACTTTAGCGCCGCCGCTCATGATTGAATCAAATTCAAGTTCCATTATATTTCCTCCTACTTATCTATCGTTTCTTATTCAAAGATTGAATGAATAAATTGTTTAAATTGATTAACAATTGAATCTTTCTTGCTTTCTTCTTCGTAGTTGTATTCTTCTTCTACAGGAGGTTCCGAATAAACTGGTGCTTCTTTTTGTTGCATAGACACAACATTTTGTTTGACTTGCTGTGGTTGAGCTGCTGGTCGTTGAACGACTCTATTCTTAGCAACTTGGTAAATAGCATCTTGCTCGCCAACATACTTGATTAAACCAAGACTCGTTGCAAAAATAGGATTTCGCATACCCATTTGTTCTGGGATATACATTTTCACGCTGCATCCAAACATCTCTTCTGCTAATTCCATCACACCCGGAAGAGCAGCACCACCACCTGTTAAAATAACACCACCTGGCAAGTCAAAAGCTTCAACTTGATCCAGTGCTCGTTTAACGTTATCAAGAATTTGGATCACGCGAGCCTCGATAATTTCTGAAAGGTATTTTTCATCAACACGAACGGGCTCTTCTTTACCAATTACATCTACTGGGAAATATTCTACATCAGATGTATCTGCAGGAATCGCATAACCGTATTCACGTTTAATTTTTTCAGCGTTTTCTAAAGTGGTATTCAAAATGATTGAAATATCTTTTGTAATTAAGCTTCCGCCTTCTTGATCAACATAAACAAATTTCAATTGATCATCATGCATAACAGATGCGGTCGTTTGTCCGCCACCCATATCTACTAAGATTGTTCCAAAATCGCGTTCACCTTTGTTCATTGCGATACTTGAAACAGCAAGTGGTTGAACAACCATATCTTGAATAATAAGACCTGCACGTTCAACGCAACGTTTGATATTATGAACAATCGTCTTTGGTCCTGTTATCATGCTAGCATAAAGTTCTAAACGAACCCCAATCATACCAATTGGGTCTCTAATGCCATCAAAGCCATCTACAATGAATTCTTCTGGAATAACAGAAATGATTTCGCGTTCTGGCGGTAATGCGCGCACTCTTGCTGCATTGAAGACATTTTGAACGTCTTCATTAGTTATTTCTTTATTCTCACTTGCAACACCGTACATGCCGTGGCAAGGTTCGATGCTGATTTGATTTCCTGGAATACCAACAATAACGTCTCTTATTTTAATATTTGCTTTTCTTTCTGCTTGCTCAACCGCACGTTTAATTGAATTGACCGTTTCATCAATATCGACGATAATACCACGATTGAGGCCTTTCGATACTTCATTACCTACTCCAATAATGTTTAATTGATTGTTTACATATTCTGCTACAACGACTTTTATTGAAGTGGTTCCAATGTCTAGGCTGACAAACAAACCTTGATTTTTCATATCTTATTGAAACCTCCGATTTCCTATTGCATTCACATACTGAAGGAACGACTTACGATTTTTTATGACTGTTCAGTATGACTTCTGTTCGTCATTTCTTTGTCTTTTTTAAAATTACTTATACCTTACCTATTTTAGCACAACAACCTTTTATTTTTAAGGTTTTTAAAGATTAATCCATTAAAACTTTTATTAAGTTTAAAACTCTTTTATTCTTCGTTTAAATCTTCATTATCAACAGTTTCATGACTGTCTTCCTGAGCTCTTTCTTCAGATACAAAAGGTGTGAAAAACACCCCTACTTCCATGTCAATAATGCCTTTTTGGCCACCCAACTCCTCAAGTATAACAGGATAATAGTTCATTTTGCTAATGAACTCATTGAGGTTAGCTTTCACTTGATTGCCATCATTCATATGGATTGTAATAGAATACGGATTTTCCTCGCTTCCTTTATAGGTGATTTCAGATATACTATCTTGAATATCACTAGAGGCCTTACTAAATTCTGTAATAAACTTATTTAGTGTAGATCCGGACTCGAAGCCTTTAATTAACGGGCGATTTCCTAGTGGAACCGTTAAGTCATCTAATAAAATGACACCATTTTCTAAAACACTCTGATAGCGATTGCCATTGTCAATGTAAGCGACCGTTTGATAATCAGCTACGTGAACAACAATATCATTTATGCCTTGGATACCAACATCTGCCATTCTGATTTGAGGTAAAGCAGCTTGAATTTGTGCTTCAATAGCAACGCGATTAGACAGTGTTCCGATTACAGTTTGTTTGGATGTAATCTGGCTCGCTTCCATAATTAGTTGCTCTGGAACAATGGTTTCCCCTTCAACATAGAGTTGGTTAACTCTTCCATAAGGAGAAAGCAAATATCCGCTTGTTGATAAGCCAAGCACAAAAAAAGCATAAAGCCATAAGTAATGAGGCTTTTTAGATGTCGATGAATCGTTATGATCAGCTACCTCTCTTATAGAAGAACTGTATACCGGCTTACTATCTATTGGTTTCCTTTTTTTCTGCTTAGCTTGCTTATTTCGTTGAAACACCTTCCTACACCTCCTCAATCATCAGCCTATCTTAGTATCATTATCTATTCTATCCTAAGATAGGCCCTTTTTGTTGTTAGTATTGTTTCGTTCATTTTACATTATTGTGTCATCAGTTCATCTACTAGCTGGTACAGACGGTCGGCCGCATCAGGAACACCTAATGCTTTAGCACGATCTGCCATAGCTGCTCTCTTTTCATCATCCGACAACAAATCATCAATCAAAGTAAACAGGCTACTGCCGTTTAAGTCTTTTTCTTCTAAAATTTCAGCAGCTTGGTTATGAGACAAACTCTCTGCATTTTTCAACTGATGGTTATTGGTGACATAAGGACTCGGAATTAAAATACTTGCTACTCCTAGAGCTGTTAATTCAGTTAGTGTGGTTGCACCACTTCGGCAAGCAACTAAATCAATGCTCTTAAACAAAGCAGGCATATTCTCAATATAAGGAACAACCTTTACATTCGTAATGGTTGGCTGAATCATCTCAATTTGAGCTTGAATAGCATCAAAATGACGCTCTCCTGTCACTAACAACGCTTGATAATCTTTATCTTGGAAATGCTTAGCAGCTTCAATCATTGACTGATTGATTTTTTCTGCTCCCCGACTGCCCCCAAAGACAAGTACGGTAGGACGCGTATCATCTAAGCCAAATTCAGAAAGCGGTGTTGTTTCACTTATTTGAGCAACTTCTTGGGCACGTGGATTTCCTGTGACAATTAGTTTGTCGGCGTATTTTTGAAAGTCATCTTTAGCATCTTCAAAACAAAGCGCAATTTTATTAACATAGCGAGCTAAAAATTTATTTGTCACACCGGCAACTGAGTTTTGCTCGTGAATAATCGTTGGGATATTAAGTTTGGCAGCTGCGTATAGAACGGGTGCACAAACGTATCCACCTGTTCCAATCACCACGTCGGGTTGAAAATCTTTAATGATTTTTTTTGATTTAGAAACACTCGTTAACATTAAATAAACTGTTTTGAGGTTATCTAATGATAAGGAACGTTTTAAACCTTGAATCTCAACAGACTTAAAGGCAATCCCTGCTTTAGGGACTATTGTACTTTCTAACCCTTTGTCTGTACCGACATATAAAAATTCAGCATCTGGGTGCTGTTCTTTAATCCGTTTTGCTAATGCTAACGCTGGATAGATGTGACCACCTGTTCCGCCACCTGATAGTAATAGTTTCATAAGTATGAGAGCTAAATTAGCTCGTCACCTCTTTTCATAGTTAAATTTATTCTAAGCCTTCAACTGCTTCAATAAATTGGTCTCCTCGAATTTCAAAGTTTTTATATTGATCCCAACTCGCACAAGCTGGTGATAGGAGGATGATATCATCTTCTTGACTAATCTGATAAGCTTCTGCTACAGCAGTTGTCACATTGTCAGTTAATATAATCGTTGAAATGCCGGCTTTTTCACCAGTTGCTTTTAATTTATCTTTTGTTTCACCAAACAGAACCATTGCTTTAACAGCTGTTAAATGAGGTAACAGTTCATCAAAGCCATTGCCACGATCAAGTCCACCTGCTAGTAGGATAACGTCTTTATCGGGGAAACTAGTTAATGCTGTTTGAGCTGCGATGATATTTGTTGATTTTGAATCATTATAGAACGAACGACCATTCACGTTTTTGACAAACTGAATGCGGTGTTTAACGCCGCCAAACTGTGACAAGGCTTCTGCAATATAAGCGTTGTTCATTTCTTTCAATTTAGCAACGGCTACTGCTGCCAATGCATTTTCAACATTATGGCTACCAGGCACACGAAGTGCTGAGAGTGGACAGACTGCTTCGTCTTTGAAATAAATCATGTCATCTTTTATGTAGACACCGTTCTCGACTTCAGTTTGACGCGAAAATGGAATAATCTGGGCTTTAGATTGCTTAGATAGTTCTCTTAATTCCTCTTGGTCCCAATTTAAGATTAAGTAATCTGCTTCAGTTTGATTTTCAGTGATTCGTAATTTTGCCTTTACGTACTCTTGTCGCGTGCCATGGTAGTCAAGGTGTGCTTCTGTAATATTCGTAATGACAGCAATTTTTGGATGAAGTTGGTCAATTCCCATTAATTGGAAACTCGATAATTCCATAACAATATCATCACCCGCTTTAGCTTCTTGGGCTACAGCAGAAGCTGGAATACCAATATTCCCTGCTTTATATGCCTTCCCGCTTGAGCGTTTATAGTCTAATAATTCCTGAATCATTGTCGTTGTTGTTGTTTTCCCATTTGTTCCTGTAATAGCAATTAATTCTGCTTCCATAATAGCAGCTGCTAGTTCAACTTCCGTTAAAATAGGAATCTCTAGTTCGGAAGCACGTTCTAACATAGGATTACTGTAAGGTATGCCTGGATTTTTAATGATATAAGAAAAATTCTCATCTAGTAATTCTACTGGATGGTGACCTGCAATCACTCGAATACCTGATGCGACTAATTCTTGAGCATCAGGATTATTTTCAAGTTCTTTAGCATCATTGACGGTTACGAGTGCGCCTAATTTTAGTAATAATTTTGCAGCATGAAAACCACTTAGGGCAAGTCCTAGAACCAGTACTTTCTTATTTTTAAACACTGTATCTTTCATCCTATGCTTCCTCCATTATACGATTAGTAATAGGCCTAAAACGGCTGCAATAAGTCCCACAATCCAAAAGGTTGTAACGACACGCCACTCACTCCATCCACTCATTTCAAAATGATGATGAATCGGGCTCATTTTAAAGATTCTCTTGCCAGTCAGTTTGAACGATGTCACTTGCATCATCACGCTAGCAGTTTCGATAACAAAAATTAAGCCAATTAATAAGAGGCTCCATTCTTGATGTAACGATATAGAAACAACCGCTAATCCCGCTCCTAGTGCTAGAGAACCGACATCTCCCATAAATATTTTGGCTGGCTTTTTATTGAAAACAAAGAAGCCTACTAACCCACCAATAACAGCTAGACAGAAAATCAATACTTCTACTTGATTTTGTAGATAAGCAATATAAGCATACGCAGCGTAAGCAACACTAGCTGTTCCAGCTACTAATCCATCTAATCCATCTGTTAAGTTAACCGCATTTGAAAAACCAGTAATCCAGATAATAGTAAAGACAGCAAAAAGCACCCAACTTTCTACACGCCCAATAAATGGCAATGCAATGGTTGGTGCAGCGCCGCTTAAATAAAACAAACCAACAAAAAGAATGGAACCCACGATTTGGGCCAAGAATTTTTGTTTAGATGTTAAGCCTTCATTCTGTTTTTTAAAGATACTAATAAAATCATCCCAGAAACCAATAAGTGCAAAAAATAAAAGAACAACAATCAGCATGATCATTGAATAGTTAAAAACAGTTTTCCATACTGCTGTCGCAATCATAATTAAAATGGCAGCAATAACAAAAACAACACCACCCATAGTTGGTGTTCCACTTTTAGCTTCATGCCATAAAGGTCCTTCTTCTCTTGTCGTTTGACCAAACTGTCTAATCTTTAAATAGCCAATATAAATCGGCATGATGCTGATTGTCAGTGCAAAGCTAAAGACAAACGGTATCAGCATTTCTGTCCACTCCATAATATTCCTCCTCGAAATGTTCACGAAACAGGAAGCACTAGTTGCTTCCTGTTTCGTATGACATTATAGCCTAACATTTCCTATTCTAAAATAATTTTGATTGATTCTTCAACATTAATTAATGAACCAGCATTTAGTTGTTGGTAAACGACATAACCGTCTCCCTCAAATTCGAAGCTCACACCTGTTAATTCGGCAATTTTTAAAACATCGTCTTTGGACCAACCACGTACATCTGGCATAGTCATTGCGCCTTCAGTCATTAACACAACTTTTTGGTTGAAGAGCGCTTCAGTCTCATTATAAGGAAACTGTTGGACAATTCTACTTCCACTACCGATTAGACTAACAGATGAAAAGCCTGCTGCTTCTAAAGTTGAAATAGCTTCCTCTTTTGATTGACCTGTTACTTTTGGTATCATACCTTTTTTAGTTGTACCATCCGTTTCAATTCCTAATTCGCTGTAAGAAACTGCTCGGGTCATCATCGGATTAAAGACATCTGTTAAATAGTTGACAAAATTTTTATCTGTATTATTTTTTGGCATTTTTAAAGTGACATATAGAATGTAATCAGGATCTTCAGCTGGTGCAAAACCAACTGCTGAATACAGATATTCATATTGTCCTGTATAATATAATCCTGTCTCCGGATTAACTAATTCTGCTGTCCCAGTTTTAACACCGACTGTGGCATTATCAATCGCATAAGCAGAGGCTGTTCCATAGTCTTCATAAACAACAGTAGTCAAATAATCTAATACGACACTAGCTGTCTCAGCTGTAATTGGAGAGGATAGTTTTTCAGGCTCAATGATCGTTTCTTCTCCTGTTTCAGGATCAACAATTTTATGAATATAGTTTAGCTTCATCATGTCTCCACCATTAGCAACGGAAGTAAAAGCTTGGATAAGCTGGAATGGTGTTACGGTTACCCCTTGTCCAAATGAGGTATTTGCCTTTTCCAATGGGTAGTCATAGTTATAATGACCTGTCGCTTCATTTGCTAGCTTGGATTCTGTTGGTGTTGTCATACCAAATGCTTGCATGTATTCTTCCCAAACATCATAACCCATTTCTTGAACGAGTTTCACAACCATGACGTTACTTGAACGTCCAAAACCTTCTAAGTATGAAATTGGTCCCCAACCAACTAAGTTGTAGTCGCTAATCTTGCCGCCTTCTACCTCAATCGAACCTGATTGATAGGTATCATACGGACGAAAAATACCTTCATTGATTGCAGCAGCAATCGTCAATATTTTAAAGGTTGAGCCCGGCTCAAACGCTTCTTCCACTAAAAGGTTTTGCCATCTCTCATCGATGCCTTCCATTGTAGTCGCATTGAAAGTCGGACGTTGTGTCGCTGCCATAACGGCTCCTGTTTTAGGATTCACTAGCATGGCAACCATTTCTTCTGGCTCCGCCTCTTCATAAACCTTTGTCATCAATGTTTCCAAATAGGTTTGTAGCCTCATGTCTAAGGTTAGATAAATCTCTTTCCCATCAATCGGTTCTTCAAGAACCACTTCTGTCCCTGGGATACCATAACCTTGCGAATCTTTTTGATCGGTCACTTTACCATCTTGACCATTTAATAAATCATCAAAGGCTTGCTCAATTCCCATCATCCCTACCAAAACGCTATCTTCTGATTCAGAATCAACAGCAGCATAGCCGACAAGATGAGATGCAAAGACACCATTTGGATAGAGACGAGATGGCGTTTCTTCAAAGAAAATACCATTTAACTCCTCTTCTTCAATAGCTGCTTTTATACCATAACTTAAATTAGTACCTGCCAAACCAAATTCAACTTGGTCGACATTTTCTTGATTTAATAGAGATAGAATCTCACTGTTTGACATATCAATATGCTTCGCTAATGCTTCAGCTGTTTGTTCTTTGTCAATGATGTGCTGTGGATTTTTTTCGTCTTGGCTCCATTTATCTGTTAAAACGCCAACTAACGAATAAGAAGTAGCATCCATAGCAATAGGATTGCCACCAATATCATAGATGGTTCCTCTTTTTGCAGGCAGGATGCTACTTCTTGAATACAAGTTATCAATTTGTTCACTTAAATCTACACCGTCTACCTTTTTAGTTAACATAATGGTTGAGAAGCGAACAACAAAGATCAGGAACATCAATCCCGTCAGCAGCATCATAATTTTAGTCATTATACGACGGTTCTTTTGGGGGTTATTCTTATCCTTCATTCGTTTACATTCCTTATGTTAGTTTCATTCATTTTTAAACCGAGTTTTTCTGCAATCTCCATAACTCGGTTGTAGCGTGATAATTCTTGAACTTCTTGACTTAAATTATTATTTTCAGTTGTAATCATGACATTTGTTTGTTGTAAATCTTGATAGCTACGATTCTGATTTGACAGTGTGACTTGTGTAATCAAACTGCTAAATAACAATATAATTGCTGTAACCCCAACCACTGTCATCGTCATGATTTCTTTTTTTGTAATGATGCTTGGTTTTTTACTAGGTCTAACTATCTCAGGAGACTTTGGCTCTTGGCTTGGCTGCGGACTATAGTTCGGTAGCGTTTGGTTATAAGTAGACTCTGCATATTCTGGTGTTGCCAAATATCCCACTCCTTCTATTTCATGCGTTTAAGTCCTATTTCACTCGCTCAATAATACGTAGTTTCGAACTTTGTGAGCGTCTATTCTCAGACAATTCAAAGTCTGACGGTAAAATAGGTTTACGGTTTACCAAGCGGAAGTCAGCTTCAATATCTTTTGGTAAAACAGGTAGATTAGCTGGTACATCCATAACAGATGATGCTTCCTTAAACATAACTTTAACAATTCGGTCTTCCAATGATTGGAAGGTAATAACGCTCACACGTCCCCCGATGCCTACCATCTCTAATGCATCTTCTAATGAATCTGAAATAGCAGATAGCTCATCATTTACAGCGATACGCAACGCTTGGAAAATACGCTTACCCGGATGTCCTCCTTTACGTCTAGCAGGAGCTGGAATACTCTCACGAATAATATCAACAAGTTCTCCAGTCGTTACAATCTGATGGTCTTCTCTCTCACGTTCAATACGTCTGGCAATTTGCTTCGAAAACTTCTCTTCTCCGTAACGGAAAAAGATTTTTACTAAAGCTTCATAGGGCCATTCATTCACAATTGTCATAGCAGTTAATTCTTGGTCTTGATTCATTCTCATATCGAGCGGCGCGTCAAAACGGTAGCTAAAGCCACGTTCTGCTTGATCAAGTTGCGGTGATGACACACCTAGGTCATAAAGAATACCATCAACTTTTTCAACACCTCTTGTTTCTAATTCTTCTTTTAAATAACGGAAATTTTCTTTAATTAACGTGACTTGCCCTTTTTCAATGTAAGGAGCTAGTTCGCGTTCTGCGTTCTCAATAGCGATACGATCTTGGTCAAAGGCATATAAGTGACCGTTTTCGTTTAATTTTTCTAATATTTTACGACTGTGGCCTGCGCCACCAAGTGTGCAATCAACATAAATACCATCTGGCTTAATTGCTAAACCTTCAATTGATTCATCAAGAAGGACACTGTAATGTTCAAATTCAGTCATATTTTCACCTACAATCCAAAATCAATCATACTCTCAGCAATGTCTTCAAACGAGTCTGCTGCCATATCAGCAAAATCTTCCCACTTCGTATCACTCCAAATCTCAATACGATCTGACACGCCGACAACACGACATTCTTTTTCAATTTTTGCATACTCAGCTAAATTGGCTGGTACATTAATTCTTCCCTGTTTATCAATTTCTGCTTTAGTTGCAGCAGAATAAAAGAAACGGACGAATGCCCGAGCATCTTTTTTTGCTAGGGGCAGTTGTTTTAGCTTTTCTTGAAGGATTTCCCACTGTTCCATTGGATAACCAAATAAACACCCATCCAAACCTCTTGTTAGGATGAACGACTGACCAAGTTCTTCACGGAACTTAGCTGGCATAATAATACGACCTTTTGCGTCCATATTGTGTTTATATTCGCCAATCAGCATGAGAAATCACCCCACTCTACAATATGAATTCAGTCTACCACATTCCCCCACTTCCCACCACCCTATTTCACAAAAATGCAAAAAAAAATCCTTTTTCTGATTAAATTCAGAAAAAGGATTGATTTTAAAAGATTTACCAACTTTTAAGTTGGTGGGGAATTTTCCCACTTTTTGATTGTTTTATGCTTTAGACATGTCTTCCAATTGGAAATGGGTGGTTTCAACAGCCTGCAATAATGCTTCTGCAGTATCCAAGGACGTCAAACACGGAATATTATTTTCCACAGTTTCTCGACGAATAAGGAACCCAGCTGTTTCACTTGTTTGCCCTGTTGTCATCGTATTCACCACTAAGTTGATTCTTCCATTGTGAATCGCATCTAAAATAGCATTATTATTAGCGTTGATTTTATCAATCGTTTCTACCTCAAGTCCAGCTGCTTCTAAAGTTTTCGCAGTACCTTTTGTTGCAATTAAGCGGTAGCCAGCACGAGCAAAGCGCTTGGCAATCGCTGTCGCTTCTTCTTTATCTTTATCAGCTACAGTCATTAAAACTGCCCCATAAGCCGGCACACGAACGCCTGACGCAACGAACCCTTTGTATAAAGCCTTTGGTAAGTTGATATCCTTCCCAATTGCTTCCCCTGTGGATTTCATTTCTGGCCCTAATACGGTATCAACCTGTTTCAGCTTGTTAAAACTAAACACTGGCATTTTGACATAGACGCCATCTTGATCGTCTACAAGGCCTGTTGTATAGCCAGCCTCTTTTAAACTTAGCCCCAAAATACCCTTCATAGCTAATTTCGCCATCGGGATAGCAGTTACCTTACTTAAAAACGGAATGGTCCGGCTAGAGCGCGGATTTACTTCAATAATATAAACACGTCCATCACTAATAACAAATTGAATATTCACTAAGCCTACCGTATTGAGTCCTTGCGCCACTCGAATCGTATAGTCTTCAATCGTTTTCCGTAGCTCTTCACTTAGTCGTTGCGGTGGATAAACAGCAATCGAGTCACCAGAGTGAACGCCAGCACGTTCAATATGTTCCATAATACCTGGAATCACGACTGTTTCGCCATCACAGATGGCGTCCACTTCTAACTCTTGCCCTACTAAGTAGTGGTCAACTAGAACTGGTCTGTCAGGACTAGCAATAACAGCTTCCTTCATGTAACGCTCAAGGTCAGCTTGATTGTAGACAATCTGCATCGCACGTCCACCAAGTACATAAGACGGTCTAACCAAAACAGGATAGCCAATCTCATCAGCAACTGCTACTGCTTCTTCAACAGTAACGGCTGTTTTACCAGGTGCCTGAGGAATCTCTAAATCACGCAATAACTGTTCGAATAACTTACGGTCTTCTGCTCGGTCCAAGTCTTCGAGACTTGTTCCTAAGATATTAACACCATATTTAACCAGTTTGTCAGCTAGATTAATAGCTGTTTGACCACCGAACTGAACAACAACCCCTTTAGGTTGCTCCAAATCAATAATGGTCATGACATCTTCTTCCGTTAACGGCTCAAAGTAAAGCTTATCCGATACCGAGAAGTCTGTTGAAACAGTCTCTGGGTTATTGTTAATAACAATCGCTTCATAACCCGCTTCTTGAATCGCCCAAACAGCATGAACGGTCGCATAATCAAACTCCACACCTTGCCCAATACGGATTGGTCCCGAACCCAAAACAATGATTTTTTCACGTTCACTTGGAATTGATTCCTGTTCAGTTTCATAAGTACTGTAGAAATAAGGCGTTGAAGATTCAAATTCACCCGCACAGGTGTCAACCATTTTAAAAACAGGCACGATGCCATTTGCTTTACGCAAGTTATAAACGGCTTCAGTTGGCATATCCCATAGTTCAGAAATAATTTGATCGCTAAAGCCATATTTTTTAACGTCAGCCAATAGCTCTAAATCATTTGGATGCTCAACTAATTCCTTTTCAAGATCAATAATATGTTTAAATTTATAAAGGAAGAAGAAATCAATGGTACTCCACTCGTGAATAGTCTCAACGGTTACACCACGACGCATTGCCTCTCCTATATAGAATAAACGTTCATCACAAGCAAGACGAATATGAGATTCAATCTCTTCCATGGTTACTGATTCAGCTTGGGCTTGTGGCAATCCTAAATGGTGCACACCGTATTCTAACGAGCGAACAGCTTTTAACATTGACTCTTCAAAGGTATGGCCCATTGCCATTACTTCACCAGTTGCCTTCATTTGTGTTCCTAAACTACGGTCGCCCTTTTCAAATTTATCAAATGGAAAACGCGGAATTTTTGAAACAATATAGTCTAGTGTTGGCTCAAAAGCAGCGTATGAAGTCCCTGTTACCGGATTTTTCATTTCATCAAGGGTTAAGCCAACAGCAATTTTTGCTGCCATTTTAGCAATCGGATAACCGGTTGCCTTGCTAGCTAATGCTGACGAACGGCTGACACGCGGGTTCACTTCAATAACATAATAATCAAAGGAATGTGGATCGAGTGCGAGCTGCACATTACAGCCACCTTCAATTTTTAGCGCTCTAATAATTTGCAATGACACATCACGTAGCATTTGATGCTCTTTATCTGACATGGTTTGCGCTGGTGCAACAACAATAGAATCTCCCGTATGAACGCCAACAGGATCAACGTTCTCCATGTTACAGACCACAATCGCGTTGTCATTGCTATCGCGCATGACTTCGTATTCAATCTCCTTGAAGCCTGCAATTGATTTTTCAAGCAAACATTGGGTTACAGGTGAATAGCGTAAACCATTTGCTACAATGTCACGTAATTCTTCTTCATCGTTACAAATACCGCCACCAGAACCCCCCATAGTAAAGGCAGGACGCACAATCAGCGGATAGCCCACCGTTTCAGAGAAAGCCACTGCTTCCTCAACCGTATGAACAATATCACTTTCTGGAACTGGCTGATTTAACGTCATCATTAATTGACGGAATAAATCACGGTCTTCAGCCTGTTCAATAGAACTCAACTTCGTTCCTAATAGTTCCACTTGAAATTGCTCTAAGACACCAGCGCGATCAAGTTCAACAGCCATATTTAAGCCTGTTTGACCGCCAAGCGTTGGTAATAAGGCATCTGGTCTTTCTTTACGAATAATATTGCTAATAAATTCTAACGTTAGCGGCTCCATGTAAACTTTGTCTGCAATCTCAACGTCCGTCATAATGGTCGCTGGGTTTGAATTCACTAAGATAACACGGTAACCTTCTTCTCTTAATGCCAGACAAGCTTGCGTACCAGCATAATCAAATTCTGCGGCTTGTCCAATAATAATTGGGCCAGACCCTATTACTAGAATGGTTTTAATATCAGTACGTTTAGGCATGAACAGTTCCTCCTTGAGCTGGCTGTAAAGCAGCTATAAATTCATCAAACAGATAGTTTGCATCGTGCGGACCTGGTGCCGCTTCTGGATGGAACTGAACCGAGAAAATTGTCTTGCTCTTATGTTTTATACCTTCATTTGTACCGTCATTTAAAGCTGTATACGTGGCGATAAAATCAGTCGCTTCTAAACTTGATTCATCTACCGCGTAGCCATGGTTCTGGCTTGTTAAAATAATGTTGTTTTTTTCTAGATTTTTAACAGGATGATTGCCGCCACGATGACCAAATTTTAATTTGTAGGTTTTAGCTCCCGCTGCTAAGGCGATTAACTGATGTCCCAAACAAATACCAAATAGTGGCAAATGGTCTTCTGTAATCAGCCCCTTAACGGTTTGAACCGCTTCTGGAACAGCTGTAGGGTCCCCAGGTCCATTACTTAACATAACACCATCTGGCTGGTAAGCAAGAATAGCTTCTACTGTTGTGTTCCAAGGAACAACGGTTACGCGACAGTCACGTTTTAACAGTTCAGATAAAATGTTTTCTTTTGATCCGAAATCAATTAAAACGACATGTTTGCCGTTACCGTCATAGGTTTTCGCCTCAGTTATTGATCGTTTTTCAATCTCATCTTTCGGTAATTGATAGCTTGTTAAGGATGCAATGGTCTCTTCTAAATGATCAATCGTGTTAACTAATGCCCCCCGCATGACGCCAGCACGACGAATTCGCTTAGTAATACTTCTCGTATCGACACCTTGAATCCCTGGAATACCAAAATCTTTTAATGCTTCATCTAATGTTTTGGTTGATCGGAAATTACTAGGGTGATCTGCGACTTCGTGAACAACCATCCCTTTTAAACCAGGATGAACGCCCTCATAATCGTCCTCATTGACACCATAATTACCAATCATTGGATAAGTAAATGTAATAATCTGTCCTGCATACGATGGATCTGACAATGTTTCTTGATAGCCAGTCATACCTGTGTTGAAAACAAGTTCCCCAAACGTCTCCCCCCCGGATCCGAATGCGTAACCTGGGTAATAACTACCATCCTCTAAAACTAAATATCTGCGTTGCTTCATATTGTTCCTCCCGACTTTAATAGTAACAGTCCAACTTTCAGCCTCGCATGAAACATTTGAATGTAAGAAAAACGCACCTATTCCAGGCGCGTTTTAACGGTCGTCTAACATCAATCGTTTAGCATGCCTTGTTAGCCTCTCTGTGCTAAGTTAAAGACTTTCGCTATCTTCATATCTCGTATGAGAGATAGCTGAGTTTAATTTTAGAATATTCTCACTTATATTTCAATTGATTTCTATTAAAAAGTGAAAAAAGATTTATTTTTCAACTTTCCGATCCATCTTTGCAGGATTTGTCTTGTTTTATCTTTATCGCATCTTGATAAGCTTCTTTTAATTGTTTTCCAATTTCTTTGATATCGCGTTGTTGCACGGCTTGTAAACTAGTTTGTTGCAAGGACGGCCAGTCTCCTTCTAAAATATGGTTAATTGCCGTATAAAAACTCTCTTGATCACTCGCTTTATAAAGGTGACTAGCATCTTGATAGTCTGCGTAAATAGGAATGTCTCTAATGAGACAGGTCTTCCCCATCGCCATCGCCTCTAAAAGGACAATGCCTTCTGTCTCCTCATAAGTAGGAAAGAAAAATAAATCGGTCCCGGCATAAGGTGTTGGTGTTATGACAATGTCACCCAAGTTATAACACCTGATACTCTATTTCCTAAATAACGGCGACAATACATTAGAAAATAAAAAAGAATTTCTAAAATCTTCTTCTGTTGAATGTGCATGGTAAACAACTGCTATCCCTTTTTTATTCATTCGCTTGGCAAGTTAGAGTGATTTGAAAAAATAAGTATTAATATGAACACAATCAAAAGAATCTTTAGGATCAGTCGTATAAGCTACTTGATTAATTGCTAGTGCTTTTTCTGATGGCTGATTGCTCTTCCTAGGCCTGACTTTTCAATCCATTTCATTGCTTCTGAATATAACAGTATCTTCACCTTAACCACCTCTGCTTCGTTGTTAACCTAGCCTCTTATCCGTTGAACAAGTCTTGCAGCAACAATAGCATAATACATGATAAAACCAATTATAAAGGCAATTTTTAACCACACTGAAAATACTTTATTTGCTTTAACTGTTTTTTTAGAAAAATCAAAATAGAGTGTGACCAATAATCCTAAAGCAAAAACAAGAAGGATATAATTTGGTAAGAGACTGTATGTTAGCAAGCGTACACTCAGTAGGTGAATCCCTAATAAGAGTATCGGCATAGTTACATCTGTCACAGATAATTTAAATGTTTTATAGTGTAAAAAAGGTTTGCAAAACAGGGAGATGATGATAATTTCTAAAAGCGGGAAAAGATATAAAAATACTTCAAATAAATCAATAGTTTGCAAGCCATCACGTCCTTTCGTTCATTTATTCTAACCGATACTATTATTATAAGCTAAGTATAAGCTGAAAGCTTAATGAAATGAAGTAGCAGCAATTTTTGGTAACAAAAAAACCGAGGATATAATATCACTCGGTTGAATCGTTTTGGAATTATGCTTCGTTTGATACAACTTCTTTGCCGTCATAGTGACCGCATGAAGCACAAACGTGGTGGCTCTTTTTAAGTTCACCACAATTTGGACAAGCATTCAATCCTGGTACTTCTAATTTAAAATGAGTACGTCTTCTAGCTTTACGTGCTTTTGATGTTCTTCTTTTAGGTACTGCCATTTCCTTACACCTCCCCATAATGTTGCTGCTTTAGCAGCAGGTAGAACTTTATCTTTCGTTTTCTTCGTCTTCCAGAAGAGCCTTTAGATCTGCTAAACGCGGATCGACTTGACCTTCTTTTTCTTGCGCCCGTTTTTGCTGGTAATCATCTTCAGACACAACTGACCAATTAGCGCCTTTCGGCATCTCTTCAGAGCTGAGCTCTTCTTCAGTGAAAACTTGAACAGGAATATTCAATAGAATCATATCTTCTATTGCTGGTGTCAAATCAACTTCATTATTCTCAATTGGAATAATCACATCGACTGACTCTTCTGAAGCGTCAAATGACGATTCATCTTCCACGTAAGTCTCAAAAATTGGTACAGTTACCTTCAATTCTACCGGCTCCAATGAACGTGACGAAGGTAGGGTGATCGTATAATCGATCTGGAAATTGGCAAGTACTGATCGGTTTTCATATAATAGAAAACCAGTTGCTTTAATATCTGAAACTGCCAGGATTTCTCTATCCCTTTTCATCAGTGACGCTTCACAATTGACTGTTTCGTCAAATTGTAGTGGTTCACCACGATGTTCTTGGATTTCTTTTAAGGTCCACTTCATTTCCTTCACCCCTAAAATAACAAATTGAATTATACTAGTGAAAAAATTGTTTGTCAATGGCTTTTACTTTACAAGCTATAGAAAAGTTTCTCATTTAACTCTTAATAACAATTGGTGCACGCGTATAATTTTGTTCAGATTGTTTTAACTCCAAGCCAAATTGATAAATTTGATCAGCTTGAATCTCTTTTTCATAATAGCTATGATTTTTTTGAGACACATTTGTCAAAATCAGACTATTGGTTGTTTTTTTTATCGCTTTTAAATGGCGACGCCCTTTTTCAGTAAAACCTAGTACACGGATAAGTGGTGGTTGTGAAAAATAACTCGCAACCATTTCTTTTCGAATATCGAGTAAAACATACACCGCTAGCCGTTGTAGTCTAACCCAAGTCCAACGTTTATTTTTTACTAGATTGATAAACAAATCAAAAGAATCTGCTTGTGCGGCATATTTTTTTAAGCGATGCTCAATTCCCTCTTCCATTTGATAAATCAAACGTAACTCTTCTGGACTAAGAAGCAACAAACGATAGCGTAATAATGGCCAGAAATGAGTCCAACTGGCAGCTGGACTATGAGCAATAGAGCTCTCATCCTTTAGCGGCATCCACTGTTTGGCTTCAGCAAACTTTCTGCTATGAATTAATTGTCGAATAGCTGTTCCGCTAGCAAATTGTTGTTCTCGATCAAGCTCCCCTTGATGACCAGCACCCATGCGTTCCACAAGATAGGCTTCCATGGGTCTAGTTGCCCTCAGATTTGCTTTCAAGTAGGCTAAACCTAATTGGCTGTTTGCTTTCCAAAACGTCTCTGGTAGGCTACTAGAGCCTAAGACAGCTTGAATCGCATCAGTCATTTGGCTCGCATATGTCCGTCCATCGTTTCGAACACTTTGAAAAACATGGTTAATAGCGGCTTCTTGTTGAATCAACTGGTCAGCTAACTGAATTAATCGTTCACCATCGGCCGTCTCTGCTCCAAATGAAAAGCTGTCACAACCAAGCGCATCAAGCAGATGAATGCCCGCCTCAGCAAATAAATCTGATGATTGAACACTTCCTAAAACCGACTGTTCAACCACTAAGTCGGCACCATTTTCTAGTGCTGCCTTAGCCCGCTCCCACTTATCAAAAATGGCTGGTTCACCTCTTTGAGTGAAATTACCACTCATCGCAATAATCATCACATCCGCTTGAGATTGCTTGCGCGCCTGTTCGATCTGATAAGCATGCCCATGATGAAAAGGATTATATTCCGCTATAATGCCACAACTTTTCATTTCATTCATCCTAACGCATTTGCTATTTTTTCGCTGCGAAGAACCAGCGCGTTGTTGTTTCATCAACAGGTGATTCACCAAACTCAGCTGTTAGTTCTACTGAAGAAAATCCAGCTTCTTTTAATAGTCGTTGATAGGTTTCAAGTGGGAATGAACGCTCTTGATGAATTTCCTGCAGTCGATCGAAACGACCATCTTCATTCTCCACAAAGAAAGTCAAAACATGCTCGACCGAATGATCATAATCACCGATGAAACTCTCCCACAAAAAGACCTCTGACTCTTCCTGATAGATATACTGATACCCTGGAAAAACGTGGTCCATTTGAAAAAGCGAATGGACATCAAATAAAAATGTCCCACCTTCACTCAAGTTACGATGAACCCCTTCAAAAACTTGCAAGAGGTCTGATTCTTGATGCAAATAGCATAACGAATCAGAAAAACAAGTCACCATATCAAAAGCTTGAATGTCTGGTAATTCCCTCATGTCACCTTCTATGAGTTGTATCTCTTGGCCAGCTTCTTCTATCCGTTCTTGAGCAAGTGACAACATATCAGCTGACAAATCATAGCCCGTCACATCATGACCCGCCTCAGCCAATTTAAGCGCAATAATACCTGTTCCACAAGCTAACTCTAAAATGGCTAGCTGTTCTTTAGATTGATGGTGGCGTTGACGGTAACCTTCCACAAACGACAACCATTGATCATAGACGGTTTGATCCATTACCATATCATAAAAATGTGAAAAAATGTTATAGCTCATTATTTACTAATCATAGCGCTGATATCAACAATCGGCGCATCACTCCATAATTTTTCCAAATTGTAGTATGAACGCTCACCGGAACTAAAGACATGGACAACCACATCTGCCAAATCTAATAATACCCAGTTTCCTGAGTCTTTTCCTTCTTGGTTTTTAATCTCGATGTTATTTTTGTGGGCTTCATCGACAACGCCACCAATAATCGCACCCATTTGGCGCTCGTTACGACCGTTCATAATCACAAAGTAGTCGCCTAAAGTCGTTAATCCACGTACATCTAAAACGGTAATATCTTCTGCTAGTTTATCATCTGCTGCTTTCACAACGACTTCTAAGATTTGTTCACTGTTCAACATATGTTTCCTCCTATTTTCCCATCCATTTATTATAGACATGGAACGTTTCTGGGTAAATCACAATTTCTTTTTGTATCAAATACAGCAATGTTTGTTTAATTTTATAAACAACTGCTGATTCTAACGTTTGATCAGCCAGTCGTCTTGCTTCCTCTACACCTGGAAACTGGCGACCTGGTTCAATATAATCTGCTATAAAAACAATCTGACTCACTAATGGCATCATTTGGCCGCCAATAGTATGTTGAGCTATAGCATCCAAAATCGATTGGTCGTGAATACCAAATATCGTTTGAGCATAATAAGCTGCTGCAGGTCCATGCCAAATTTGACTTCCGAAGTCTAATAGCTCGCGAGGCAAATCACCTTGATCAACTAAGACTTCAATATCTGCTCTCGGAATATCTTTGGCGTAATCATGTAAAATGCTCGCAAGACTAGCCGCTTCAGTTTCCGCACCATAGTGATCAGCTAATCTGATAGCTGTTTCTTCTACTCTTAAAATATGCTCGTAACGTGCTTCAGTAACATTACGATTAACAGCCTCTAAAATGGCATCGCGTGTCCAAGTCGTATAACGGTTTGAATACAGTGGCTTAGTCATTTACATACAGCCCCTCTTCCTTAATATAACGCTCTACACCCTCAGGAACAATATACCGTAGCGGACGGCCACAGTTAACCATCGTTCTAATCTTAGTGGAACTAATATCCACTAAAGGAGAATCCACCCAAATAATTGGATAAGGGCTCGTATCTGGATAACCAGGTCGAACAACTCCAACAAAATGAACGAGCGTCATAAGCTCATCAATTCGTTCCCACTTTGGTAAATAGGCAACCATATCGCCACCAATAATAAAATAGTAGTCTGTATCAGGATTTTTCTCAATTAGTTCCTTCATCGTATCAATGGTGTAGCTTTTACCGCCGCGCTTTAATTCTACATCTTCTAAGGCAAACAAATCATTATCTGCAATTGCACGCTTAACCATTTCTTCTCTATGCTTGCCGTCAATAAAAGGCTTCTCGTCAATGTGAGGCGGTTCCGCATCTGGCATAAAGTAAACCTTATCCAAAGCCAACTGCTGCCCAACTTGCTGAGCAATGATCAAATGACCTAAATGTGGCGGATTAAATGTCCCACCAATAATGCCTACACGCTTGCGCTCTGTAGTCACCTCTTGTGGCTCAACACTCGTCTTTTCCACTACAATAAATTCTGGTATCTGAACATCAAACAACTTGACCATGACTGAAAATTCCACCTTTCTAGAATGCGATTCGCTTATATTTTCTTAACTAAAAGAGACAAACGTTGGTTCTTCTCTTTTGATGACTCACGGAAAAAGATAATTGTTTTACCAATTTGTTGAACGACAACTGCGCCAACACGTTCTGCTACTTCAACTGCGACATCAGCAGCTACCTCATCAGTATTTTGAAGCAAGCTCACTTTAATTAATTCTCTTTTTTCTAAGGCTTCATCAATCTGTCTAACAATTTCATCAGACAAACCACCCTTACCGATTTGGAAAATCGCTTGTAAGTGATGCGCCTCTTTCTTTAAAAATTGTTTTTGTTTTCCTCTTAATTCCATAATAAACCTCTTCCTTAAATAATCTGCTCTCTAATAACAACGTCTACGCCTTCTGGCACCCAAGCTGCCACTTTACCCGGTTTTTGAACGGCTACCCAGCCCAAACCAGAAAAGACAATATCTGACGGTTCTTTAACTTGGAATTCTTTACGAACCAACTTCGGAAAGTCACCAATGTTAGCTTCATTAGGCGGCTGTAACAACCCACCCTTATGCTTATCATAGAAGTCAGTGGCTTTTTCAAGCTTAGTCCGATGAATCTTCAAATCATTAGCAAAATAACAGGTAAATGAAGAGCGTTCGCCCTCAACAAAATCAAATCGTGCCACCGCACCCATAAAGAGTGTTTGTGCTGGATTCAATTGGAAAGTGACAGGTTTCATTTCCTTTTGTGGAGACACAATCGTTAAATCTTCTGCCGTTAACACATGAGCCATTTGGTGGCGGTGAATGATTCCCGGTGTATCGATTAATGATGCACCATCGTCTAAAGGAATCTTAATTAAATCAAGCGTTGTCCCAGGGAAGCGTGATGTTGTAATCACATCTTCTTTACTTCCGGTAGCAGCTTTAATAATTTGATTCATAATAGTTGACTTACCTACGTTCGTCACACCAACCACATAAACGTCACGACCTTGGCGGTTTTCTTCAATAATTTCCAACAAACGATCAATTTGAGTAGCCGTCTTACCACTCACAAGTGCCACATCAAATGGACGAAGCCCAACTTGGTGCGCTTGTTGTAACATCCAATGTTTCACACGAGAATGCTTCACTGATTTTGGTAAAACATCTACCTTGTTACCAACCATCAAGACAGGATTAGATCCTACAAAACGGTGTAAGCCTGGAATCATACTGCCGTACATATCAAAAATATCAACTACGTTCACAACTAAGGCATTTTTCTCTCCAATTTGGTTTAACATTTCTAAGAACTCATCGTCCGTAGCAGAAACCTTTTCCAATTGGTTATAATGACGCAAACGGAAACAGCGTTGGCAATATAATTCGCCACTCTCAAGTCCTTTTTTCAAGGCACTCATCGGTGTATAACCGCGTTCTGTTTTATGGTCTGTTTGAATCTGTGAACCACAGCCAATACAAAACAGTTCTTCTTGTTCTAATTCTTCTATTTCTTCCCTAGTCAAGTCGTTTCCTCCATTTCATATCTGGGTCGTCTTTTAGTAATTTTTTCATAATAATCCGTTCGAAGAAGCGATTAATACGTGTATTCCAAGCATCCGAATTCAAAATCGGTATCACCAAAATCGTTTTCAGTCCTAAACGATTAGCACCGAAAATATCGGTAATCAATTGGTCTCCAACCATCACACATTGGTCCATTGGCACACCAGCTTGTTCTATTGCTTGACGATAACCTTTCTTTAAAGGCTTAAGTGCTCGCGGAATATAGTGAAGCTTTAAATGCTCTGCTACCTTTTGAACACGGTCTCCCTTGTTGTTTGAAACAATCGTAACGTGAATATTATTTTCTTTCATTTCTTCAATCCATGCTAGTAACTCTTCTGTACCATTTGGATTATTCCACGCAATCAGTGTGTTGTCTAAATCACAAAAGACTGCCTTGATATTGTGTTTTTCTAATTGCTCAGCTGAAATTTGATAGACACTTTCTACCATCCACACAGGCTTAAATTTATTAAACATATTGACTCCTTCTCACAAAAAGAAGAGGCTAGGATAAGAAATAAACACAGCGTTATAATAACGCATTCTTTTAGTGCCAATCCAACCTCACGCTCTATTTTTTTTAATGATTATGAACACATTATTTTACCTTAATTATATAAGAATAGCAAAGAAATACAAGAAAAGCCTGTTTCTTCTGAGTAGTCGCTCATAATAATAAGAAAAGCGGACAAGTCCGCCTTGGCCTATGAAAAAATAGGAAATTTGACCCTGAATTGTCAGGAGACTTCACGCTTCAGCGGGTTAGTCGAATGATATGCGTTAGCGAGCAGCGAAGCGCGCAATGGGGCAAATTTATCTTTTTTTCACTAGGTCAGGACTTGGGAGCTAGACATTGATGGCTGAACTTATAATCCCCTAGTCTATAAAAAAGAGATTAAGCACACAGCTTAATCTCTTTCTAGCCTAACTATTCGATTCGAGATCCTTCTTTGTCTATTTCCGTCAAGAAAACGTGGCAATCAGGAAATTCATCTTTAATGCGTTCTTGAATTATTTCGGCAAGTTCTGGCTTGGCCAGCGTCATAATCGTTGTGCCAGCACCACTTAAGTAAACACCGTATGCCCCTTCTTGATTTGCTAGCTGGCGAATCTGATTGAGCTCGGGAATCAAAGTTTGGCGGTAAGGTTCGTGAAAGACATCCTTCTCCATCAAGCGAGCAGCTGTTTCAATGTCCCCTTGGTGAAGTGCAGCTACCATAACATTGGCAACGGCACTACCTTCAACGGCATCTTTTAAAGAGAGACTTTCTGGCATCACTGCTCGACTAGCCGATGTCAAGAGCTCTCGTTCTGGTACAGTGACAATCAATGCACAGTCGGGAAAGTCAGTTGTTTTCCAGATGACTTCTTGATTAATCATCGTTCCAATCGCTAAATCACCTGTAATAGCTGGCATAACATTATCTGGATGGCCTTCAATGCGACTAGCTATTTGAATTTTCTCATCAGTTGTCAATTGTAAGTCTGCCAAATGATTTGCTAATTCGATTCCGGCTACAATCGCTGCCGAACTGCTACCCAATCCTCTTGCTGGTGGAATAGCTGATGTCATCTTCAACCGCTGCGGTGTTAATGGTTCAGCTGATGTTTGTAGAGCAGTTTGAATGATAAGGTTTTGATCATCGGACGGAATATCTTCCCCCATATCGTGATCAATGAACCATTCTTCAGAAGGTCCTAAAATTTCCAACTCCAAATAAACAGCTACAGCCATTCCAATCGAATCAAATCCCGGTCCTAAATTCGCTGATGTAGCGGGCACTTTTATGACAGTCATAAAGAAACTCCTTTGTATAATTAAATAGATTGATAAACAGCTTCAAATACAAGCTGATGGTTTTTTTCAAGTTGGTCTTTTATTGCTTCCAATTCTTGTTTGCTTACTTGCGAAGCATGGATATAACCTTTACCATCTGCGCTATCTAATTGTGTGAGTTGTGGATGAGCAAAAGTTAAACCTTGATTCTCAACTTGTTTAAAACGCAATAGTACATCTGTATAAGTCGGATTAGCTTGTCCTAAGACCACATCTGATGTAATTATTGGCAAACCTTTACCTGTACGATTTTCTTTAATATTTTTTGCAACTTGTAAGATATCAGCGACCACACTATTTGCAGTTGGCATACGACCTGCTCCCGGTCCATACATCATCGTTTCACCGACAGCTTCTCCCGTCACATAAACGGCATTATTTTCATTTTTAACATGCGCTAGTGGATGATCACTCGGAACTAACATCGGTGCTACTTCAACATTAAGATGGCCGTCAACGACTTTTGAGCTACCGATTAATTTAATGGTATATCCGAGTGCTTTTGCACGCTCAAAATCAGCTAGGTCAAGAGCAGAAATACCCGTTGTTGGCAGCTGCTCCATTGTAATGGTTTTGCCGAATGCTAACTTAGTCAAAATAACTACCTTACGTGCTGCATCCAATCCTTCAACGTCTCCTGTTGGATCGCTCTCTGCAAAACCTAATTGTTGAGCCAAAGCCAATGCATCTGCGTAGCTATAATGCTCTTCTTGCATTTTTGTCAGCATAAAGTTGGTTGTTCCATTAACAATACCCAGCACTTCTTGCAAATTATCACCAATGTAACTCTCGTTAAGGGCCCGTAAGATCGGAATACCACCTGCCACACTCGCTTCGAAGTAAAGGTCTTTACCCACTTTTTCAGCTAGCGCATAAAGTTCTTCACCATGAACAGCCAATAAATCTTTATTTGCTGTTACAACGTTTTTTCCACTATTAAGAGCTTTAGTAATAAAGTTTCTTGCAACATCAACTGTTCCCATTACTTCAACAACAATTGAAATGCTGTCATCTTGAGCAATCTCCTCAAATTGGTCCGTCAAGGGAATCCCAGCTGCTAGCGCTTCAGGAAAAGCTGCCGTATCATGAACAAGAATTTTACTAACTTCAATATTTGTTTGCGTTAGCGATGCATATTTCTCTTGATTGTTTTTCAAAATATCATAGACACCGTAACCAACTGTTCCAAATCCTAATAACCCTATTTTCACTGTTTCCTTCACTGTCGTCTCCCCTATCCCTTATCTATTATTCCCCAGTATACTTAATATTTTTAAATTTCTCTACCCAAAAGTTAAAAATAAATTAGAAACCACCAATGATAACGCATACATTATAATAAAAGAAAAAAATCCCGCAAAAGTCAGAATGACTCAGCGGGATTTTTAGTAGACATCATTTTATTTTAGTCTTGTAGTAACTCAAAGATTTCAATTGCTACTAAATCTAAATCATCAAATTGATAAGTTTGATTACTTGCGTGCTCTTCTAACTCAAATGTTTCAGCATCTCGGTTATATTTAACAACGCATCGCTCGTTTCCATCTTTTTCAAAACGGCGAACTTCGATTTCTCCGTTGTCTTCCATCATCACTTCTAGTCGTCGGATGATTGCAGATAATTGTGAAGGTTTCATAGTTTTTCCCCTTTCCAGACTGACTTCTTATCTATTCTAGCATTATTTCGTTTTCATCGCATCAAATTATGCGTAATTTTAGAATTTTATTATCAGTCTGAGGATTTCCTTTACTCTCCCCACCAAAGTTTAATCAAAGCTTGCGTGCCATCATTTTCAATGCCCTTATCTGCTAATTTTTCATAGAGATCTTTAGCTAAAGTTGTGCTTGGTAAATCAATCCCCATTTTATCTGCTTCATCCAAGGCAATCTTCAAATCTTTAATAAAGTGTTTAACAAAGAACCCTGGCGTAAAATCTTTTTTTAAGATACGTGGTGAATAGTTACTCAACGACCAGTTTCCCGCACTACCAGCCCCAACTTGTTCGATTACTTTTTCAATATCCAAGCCTGCTGCTTTAGCATAAACCATTAATTCAGTCATTCCTGTCATTGTTCCAGCAATCATAATTTGGTTAGCCATTTTCGTATGTTGGCCACTTCCGGCTACTCCTTGCAACATGACTTTACTTGAGAAGGTATTTAAAATTGCTTCTGCTGCATCAAATGTTGCTTGATCGCCACCGACCATGGTTGTTAATGTTCCATTTTTAGCACCCATGTCTCCACCTGAAACAGGTGCATCAAGCGCTAGTACGCCTTTTTCTTTAGCAGCTTCATAAATTTTAACCGCTAATGATGGCGTACTTGTTGTCATATCAATCACAATATCGCCTGCTTTAGCAGCATTCAGAATACCAGTTTCACCAAAATAAGTTTCTTCCACATCGGTTGGGTAACCCACAATTGTAATAATGACATCAGACTGTTTTGTTACTTCTGCCGGTGTATCTTGCCAAATAGCACCTTCTTCAACTAAGGCATCTGCTTTATTTTTTGTACGGTTATGGACATTCACGTGATAGCCTGCTTTTAAAAGGTGTCTCACCATCGAAGAGCCCATTACACCCGTTCCAATAAATCCAATTGTCTTTGTCATATCCATTCCTCCAATAATCAGTTCTTATCAATTAGTATAGCATTGAACCCCCTAAAAAGTTAACTGTCATGTAAAACAGTCGATTTAAATAAGTTCGAATTGCGATTGATGTAGCCAAAAAGCCGTGTAAATGTATGTAACATCTACACGGCTTTTTACCAATCTTTTATTATGATTTTAGTCTTGAGTAATACTTCAATAAGGACATTGGCTCGTCTTCGGTTTCAAAATAATAATTTTCAATGACGTGTTTATAATAGCTAATGACTTTTTTTCCGAAGGTTTCTGAAGATAATTCTTTGATCAATTCTTGTCGCTGGTCTACCCACTCTTGATTTATTTCAGCCTGTTTTTGTTCGATTACATGGCTAACAGCAGCTGCCAGTTCATGATCATCCTTGTAAAGCAAACCAAGCATCGGATTTTTAATAATACCCTTTAGGTAATCATTCTCCTTCGCTACGACTGGACAATCGTTCATAATGCTCTCTAAATAAGTGAGTCCCTGTGTTTCACTTGCAGACGCACTCACATAAACATCTGCCATTTGATAGTATTCATAAACAGATTCGTTGTTCACTTCTCCTACAAATATCACAACTTCCTCTAACCCTTTTTCTGCCACTAATTCTTCTAGTGATTGTCGCGCAGGACCATCGCCAACAAATACTAATTTGGCATTTGATTGGCGTTCTAAAATACTTGGGAAAGCGATAATCATTTTATCAAGGTCTTTTTCAAAAGCTAACCGTGATAAGGATAATAAAACAATATCCTCTTCATTTAAGCTTAGCTTTTGTCTTAATTCTTTCTTTATAGAAGGATTTTTTTCTGCTCGTGTCACGCCAGTTGGAATTACTCTTATTTCTTTAGAGACATGATACGAAAGTAACGTATCCTTCATGAGTTGGCTAGGAACAATCACGCCCTTTGTTCGGTTACAGAACGCACGCGAGACCATTTTAACATCTCTTACCTTAATAATTTTACCATTGGCAATGTAATGCAAGTATTTTTCATACATCGTATGGTAAGTGTGAATAGTCGGTATTTTTAACATATAGGCAACAAATTTCCCAGTCAGTCCTAAACTAAATTCTGTATGAGTATGCACAATATCAATCCGTTGTTTTTTAGCTTCTTTTAAAGCCTTAGAAAATCCTTTTATGGCAATTCTTCGGTCCTTAAATGAGAAAAATGGAATACTTTTCAGTCGAACAATACCGTCTTCGCTATCAGGAGCGTTGGGATCTGTTGTTGTAAAGATAATCACATCGTGCCCCTGTGCTTCAAGTTCATCTTTCAGAACTTTGATGGAAGTCGATACACCACTAATTTGTGGAAAATATGAGTCCGTAAACATTCCTACTCGCATGTTTTCACCCTCTATCACTCCAGTGAGTTTTTTTATAAATTAAGTATATAGGAAACCATTCAAAAAAGCACTGGGCTTTAGTCCAATAAACAAAAAAAGGAGCTAGACAATTAAGTCCAGCCTCCACCCTTTTTAACTTAATGATTCTGTTAGTTCTTCAACTAGCGCAATAACTTCTTCAACAGTTGAACACTCATTAATTGCTTTGTGAGCAAGAGCTTCCATTTCTTTTGAATCTAGTTTAGCTAGTAAGCTTCTTGTTTTTAGGATACTTGATGCACTCATTGAGAATTCATCTAAGCCTAGTCCTAATAACAATGGTACTGCTGTTTGGTCTCCGGCCATCTCGCCACACATACCAACCCACTTACCTTCAGCATGAGCTGAATCGATAACGTGTTTCAACAGTGTTAAGATAGCTGGGTTATATGGTTGATATAAGTATGATACGCGTTCGTTCATACGGTCTGCAGCCATTGTGTATTGAATTAAATCGTTAGTACCAACACTGAAGAAGTCAACTTCCTTAGCGAATTGGTGCGCCAATACAGCAGCAGCTGGAATTTCAATCATAATCCCTACTTCGATTTCATCAGATACTGATTGACCTTCAGCAACTAATTTAGCTTTTTCTTCTTCCAACATTTGTTTTGCTTCTCTAAATTCATTTAAAGTTGCAATCATTGGGAACATAATACGAAGTTTACCATATACAGAAGCACGTAATAACGCACGTAATTGTGTACGGAACATATCAGGTTCTGCTAAACAGATACGGATTGCACGGTAACCTAGGAATGGGTTCATCTCTTCAGGTAATTGAAGATATGGTAATTCCTTGTCACCACCGATATCCATTGTACGAACAACAACAGCTTTGCCATTCATACCTTCGAGAACTGCTTTGTAAGCTTCGAATTGTTCTTGTTCAGTTGGAAATTGCTCTGAATCCATGTATAGGAATTCAGTACGGTATAAACCAATTGCTTCTGCACCGTTATCATTCACACCTTGTAAATCTTTAGGTGTACCGATGTTTGCAGCTAGCTCAACATGCTTGCCATCTTTTGTGACAGTTTCAGCATCTTTTAGTTTAGCCCATTCTTCTTTTTGCGTTTCAAACGCTGTTTGTTTTTCTTTGTATTCTGCTAATGTTGCTTCATCTGGATTAACAATAATATTCCCCTCTAATCCATCGATGATTACCATTACGCCATCAGCAGCTAACTCTGTAATCGTTTTTGTTCCAACGACAGCTGGTATTTCCAACGAACGAGCCATGATAGCTGAGTGAGATGTACGTCCACCAATATCGGTTACAAAACCTTTGACATATCGACGGTTTAATTGTGCTGTATCACTTGGTGTTAAGTCTTTTGCAACAATAACAACTTCTTCTTTAATTGTTGCTGGGCTAGGAATTTTAACCCCTAACAAATGCCCCATAACACGTTCAGTTACGTCGCGAATATCAGCTGCGCGTTCTTGCATATATGGGTTATCAACCATACCTTCGAACATAGCAATAAACAGTCCTGATACATCTGCTAATGCTTGTTCAGCATTTACTTTGTTATCAGTAATATTTGATTTGATTGTATCTAACATTTCTGGATCCGAAAGAACCATCACATGTGCATCAAACACTTGTGCTTCTTCTTCACCTACTGCAATAGCAACATGATCACGGATTGCCTGAACTTCACTCTTCGCATTCTCAAAAGAATCCAGAAGTCGAGTAATTTCGCCTTCTGGATTATCTATTGTTTTTTTAGCAAAGGTTAAATCAGGTTCCGTTAATAGATAGGCTTTACCGATTGCGATACCATCGCTAGCAGCAATACCCATTAAACGGTTTTCCATATTATTCAGCTAACCCTTCTTTTTTAAGTGTTTCAACGATACCAGCCATAGCTTCAGCTTCGTCTTGACCTTCAATTGTAATTGTTACATCTGCGCCTTGGCCAACACCAAGTGACATAACTCCCATGATTGATTTCAAGTTTACTGATTTACCTTTATATTCAAGGTTAATATCAGAGTTGAATTTACTTGCAGTTTGTACAAGTAATGTTGCAGGTCTTGCGTGAATCCCTGTTTCAGCAGTAATATGAAAATCTTTTTTCTCCATTGTGCTAATCCCCTTTTTTTATGAATTTATAGGTTAAAAGACCTCTCCTTTTACTCCACAAATTTTTTAAAAATAAGCAAAATAAAAAACAGGAAATATAACCCTTTCATAGAATAAGATTACCATTTTTTCTCAATAAGAACAACTATTTTCAAACTAAATCTCATTTTTGATGAGAAAATCTCATCAATTATTATAAATCGATGATTTATTGATGACGGTTATCCTTAAGCCTTTCTCATCTTGCTTGTAAGACATCTAAGTTAAAAAACTTGAAAGTCAAAATTGGTCAATGTATAATAAGAGCACAAGGTTAAATGACCTTGAATTGATAAAAAAAGTAATTAAATAATAATACTCATCAGAAAGGAAGTTAAGCCCATGAAATGTATGAATTGTGAAAAAAATGAAGCATCCATTCATTTGTATGCAACCCTCAATGGTCAAACTCAAAAATTAGACCTTTGTCAAAATTGTTATCAACAGTGGCAAGCTTCACAAAATAGAAACCGCGGCGGTATGGGATTCTTTGGTTCGTCTGCTAATAACGGTAACCCTTTTAATATGGGTGATTTGGAACAGTTCTTCCGTCAGCTACCTAATCAAAATCGTCAACAACCATCACCAGACCCTGCTAATCGTGCTAGTAAAGGACAAGGTGCTCAAGGTGGTAGCGGCTTGCTAGACCAATTTGGTGTTAATTTAACGGAGCTAGCTAGACAAGGTGCCATCGATCCCGTTATTGGCCGTGACAGTGAAATTGCTCGTGTCATTGAAATTCTAAATCGACGCAATAAAAACAATCCTGTCTTAATTGGTGAAGCAGGTGTTGGTAAAACATCTGTTGTAGAAGGACTTGCTCAAAACATTGTCGATGGCGATGTGCCTCAAAAGCTACTCGATAAAGAAGTCATCCGATTAGATGTTGTTTCGCTTGTTCAAGGAACAGGCATTCGCGGACAATTCGAGGAACGGATGCAACAACTGATGAATGAAGTAAGAGAAAACAAGAAAATCATTTTATTTATCGATGAAATTCATGAAATCGTTGGAGCAGGAAGCGCTGAAGGCAGTATGGACGCAGGTAATATTCTAAAACCAGCCTTGGCTAGAGGTGAACTACAATTAATCGGTGCCACAACCTTAAATGAATACCGTAAAATTGAAAAAGACCCTGCCCTTGAACGTCGTTTCCAACCCGTTCGTGTTAATGAACCTACACCGGAGCAAACCTTGATTATTCTACAAGGTTTACGCAGCAAGTACGAAGACTATCACAAGGTAAGCTATTCAGATAAAGCTCTAGAGGCTGCGGTTCATTTATCACACCGCTATATCCAAGACCGTTTTTTACCGGATAAAGCAATTGATCTACTCGATGAATCAGGTTCTAAAAAGAACCTATCACTAAAATTAGTTGATCCCAAAGAAATTGATGACCGTATGGAAACAGCTGAGCAAGAAAAACAAGCTGCTCTTCACGCTGAAGACTATGAAAAAGCAGCCTACTATCGTGATCAAATTACTCACTTAAAAAATATGAAAGAAAATCCACAAGCAAGTGGTGAAGATAATACCGTTACTGAAAAAGACATTCAGACTATTATCGAAATCAAGACCAATATTCCAGTTGGTGATTTGCTTGAAAAAGAACAAGAGCAATTACGAAACTTGGATAAAGACTTGAAGACACATGTTATCGGTCAAGATGAAGCCGTTGATAAAGTTGCTAAAGCAATCCGCCGTAACCGCATTGGCTTCGCTCGTAAAAATCGTCCAATTGGCTCCTTCTTATTTGTTGGACCAACAGGTGTTGGTAAGACAGAATTAGCCAAACAATTATCAATTGAAATGTTTGGCACAGAAGATGCGATTATTCGTTTTGATATGAGTGAATATATGGAAAAACACGCTGTCTCAAAACTCATTGGATCGCCTCCTGGTTATGTTGGTTATGAAGAGGCTGGACAATTAACCGAACGTGTCAGAAGAAACCCATACAGTATTGTCTTACTTGATGAAGTAGAAAAAGCTCATCCAGACGTGATGCACCTCTTCCTACAAATTCTTGATGATGGTCGTTTGACTGATTCTCAAGGTCGTTCTATTAGCTTCAAAGATACCATTATTATTATGACCTCTAACGCTGGCACAGGAAGTCAAGAAGCCAATGTCGGCTTTGGCGCTGCTCTATCTGGTCAAACAAAATCGATTTTGAATCGTTTAAGTGATTACTTTAAGCCAGAGTTCATCAACCGCTTCGATGCGATTGTCGAATTTAACTCTCTATCTAAGGAAAATCTATCCGAGATTCTGTCGTTGATGTTGGAGGACGTTAATCGTATTCTTCAAGATAAAGATATCACTATTACTATTAGTGACAAGGCTAAGGAGAAACTAATAGATGTCGGCTACAATCCTGCAATGGGTGCTCGTCCCCTTCGCCGTGTGATTCAAGAACATATTGAAGACCGAGTAGCTGACTATTATTTAGATAACCCGCACGTTAAAACGATTCTATTTGATGTCAATGAAGATAATGACATTGTTATTAAGGAGAATGACAGCCAGATAGATGATTAAAGCTAAAAAGCACTCAAGTTGAACTTGGGTGCTTTTTAATATCAATAAACTTTTTTGATCACTAAAATTTATTCGTTGCGTCACGTTTTCATCTCTTTTTCAAAAAACAATTGACAGTTTAGCAATCTTGATACTTTTATAATTTCATTAAAAGGTTTATAATAGTTTTAACAATACAATTTAACTTAGCGAGGGGTGTGTCACATGAAATTAATCGATGTAACAAACAGCCATTTTGACTTGGTTCGTGAACAATTAGCGAATACTGACGCTTCAATGGTGAAGGTATTCTCACTTGGTCAAACGACAGTCATTTATACTGGCGCCCCGACACACGAAGACATTATATTACTAAATCGTAATCGACGTGTAAAACAAAATGAGATTGATTTTGTTTTAAATAAGTTATTACAAATGACAGTAGATGATGTTGAAGTGATGCCTGGACACAACTTTGTAGAGCTTTCATATATTAAGTAACATGATAAGAGAAAAAGGAGTGGGAAAATTCCCACTCCTTTTTTTATCGTCATTTTATAGTAATGCTTTTAGTTCGATATCTGGATACTTATCTGCAAACCAACGCATTGCAAATTGGTTTTCAAATAGGAACACTGGGTTATCAAAGCGGTCTTTACAAAGTAGGTTACGACTTGAAGACATATTCACATCTAAGACATCCTCATCAATCCAACGGGCAATCTTAGAGCCCATCGGTGTCATATCGACTTCTGCATTATATTCATTCTTCAAACGGTACTCAAAAACTTCAAACTGTAATTGTCCAACCGCACCTAGGATAAATTCTTCGGTATGGTAAGTTTTATAAAGTTGAATGGCTCCTTCTTGAACCAACTGCTGAATACCTTTGTAGAATGATTTTTGTTTCATCACGTTTTTAGGTGTTACCTTCATAAATAATTCAGGTGTAAATTGCGGTAGCGCCTCATATTGAAGAGCTTCTTTCCCTTCATAGATGGTATCACCAATTTGTAAATTACCTGTATCGTATAATCCGATAATATCACCAGCAACTGCACTCTTCACGCTTTCTCTTGAGTCAGCCATAAATTGTGTTGTATGCGCTAGCTTCATTTTCTTACTTGTACGGTTAACGATAACATCCATACCAGGCTCAAATTCACCCGAACAAATTCTCACAAAAGCAATACGATCACGGTGGGCTGGGTTCATATTAGCTTGGATTTTGAAAACAAAACCAGTTAATTCTTCCTTAGCTGTATCAACATAGTCGCCTTCTTCTGTCTTATGTGCACTTGGACTTGGCGCAAAATCAATATAAGCATCTAGGAAAGTATGAACGCCAAAACCAGTTAAAGCTGATCCAAAGAAGACAGGTGTTAGCTCTCCTTTAGCAATCGCTTCTTCTGAAAAAGCATTTCCAGCTTCATTCAATAGCATTGCATCTTCAATCGCTTGAGTGTAAATCGTTGATTCTTTGATTGGGAAATCACCATCAATTTCACCATCTTCATTGAGTGGTAAGAAATCATTGCCGCCGTTTTGCTCAGGATGCGTTAATTCAACACGTTTGTTGTAAATATCATACAAACCTAAGAATTGTTTCCCCATCCCCATTGGCCAATTCATTGGATAAGCATCAATTTCTAGCACTTCTTCCAATTCAGCAATTAAATCCAACGGCTCTCTACCATCGCGGTCCAATTTATTGATAAACGTAAAAATAGGAATACCACGCATCCGACAAACTTTAAATAATTTCTTCGTTTGCGGCTCAATCCCTTTACCACTATCAATAACCATGACTGCACTATCAACTGCCATCAAGGTACGATAAGTATCTTCTGAGAAGTCCTCATGACCAGGTGTATCTAAAATATTAACTTGGAATCCATCATAATCAACTTGCATAACGGAACTGGTTACTGAAATCCCACGTTGTTTTTCAATTTCCATCCAGTCAGATTTTGCAAATTTCCCTGTTTTTTTACCTTTTACTGTACCGGCTTGACGGATTGCACCACCAAAAAGTAATAATTGTTCAGTTATTGTTGTTTTACCAGCATCCGGGTGAGAAATGATTGCAAAAGTTTTTCTTGTTTTCACTTTATCTAATAATGTTTGTGTCATGATATGTCCTTTCTGTCTTTCATTGTCTTGGATATGAGTTCTTATCACATATTGTTCACTTTAAACATGCCTTTGTCATTATATATGAAAGTACATCTTCTAACAAGTAAATGAAAGTATAAAAACACCAATCTCCTAGTCGGAAACTGGTGCTTAATCATTATGATTTTTGTTTAGGAATTTCTTCGACAACTAAGCGGTCTTCTAATTTAATCGGTTGCGTTTCTAAGTACTCGACTCCAATTTTAGCTAGACGTCTGTTATCAAATTCTAAAGCAGACAGGCGTAAGCCCTCAACTTCAATACTCTTTATTTCATCACCATCTGGAAAGTCACCTAATTCAGTCAGAACAAAGCCAGCAATGGTATCTACAAAGGCTGTCTCGATGGTTGTTTTAAAGAAATTGTTGAAGCGGTAAAGTGGTGTCGCACCATCAACCTCATAGTAACCATCACGAATCTTTTCAATTAAAATGTACTTTTCATCGTACTCATCAGCAATGTCACCGACAATTTCTTCTAGAATATCTTCTAAAGTTGCGATACCGACAACCCCACCATACTCATCATAAAGGATGGCTAATTGGTTATGGCTCTTCTTCAAGAAAGCCATCAATTCATCGGTTGAGATGGTTTCTGGAACAAATAGTGGCGGATTTAAAATCTTTCTTAAATCAATTTTTTCTAATGGGGTGTGACGTGATTCTTTTAATAGGTTTTTCAAATGAAGGACACCGACAATATCATCCTTATCGTCATCATAGACAGGAATACGCGTATACGGCGAATTCAAAGTCTTTTGAATATTCTCATAAGTATCTTCTTGAAGGTCTAGCATGAAAGTATCTGTTCTTGGAACCATAACTTCTCTCGCCATTTTATTATCCATTTCAAGAACACCTTTTAGCATATTAAATTCAGCTGCTTCAATGGCTCCTTCAGTACTACTTCTCTCTAATAAACCGCTCACTTCTGAACGTGTGTAGACATCACGGTTATCATCAAACTTAATTGGTGTTATCTTTTGTAACAGACTGGTTGAAAAAGAAAGCAAACGAATAAATGGTTTTAATACTTTTTGAATGGTTGTAATAAAACCTGCTCCGGCATAGGCAATCTTTTCAGGTATTTGCATACCAATTTGTTTGGGCAACAACTCTCCAAACACAAGCGTGATATAAGATAATAACAAGGTTACAATCAGGATAGATGCTTGTTTACCACCTGGAATATTGGCCAATAATGGTTCAAGTTTGCTGGCAAAAGTATTGGCAGCAGCCGCACTGGATAGGAATCCGGCAAAGGTAATGGCAACTTGAATTGTGGCTAAAAAGTCATCAGAGTTATCGAGTAAGGCTAATATTTTACGAGCTTTTTCGCTACCTTTTATTGCCTCATTGGCAATCTTATTTTTATTCAATGACACAAATGCAATTTCTGACGAAGCAAAAAAAGCATTGATTAATGTCAGCACGATTATTAATAAAATTTGCCATAATAACGTCTGACTATCAGGATCAGCATTCATAGATCTTTTTTCCCCTTTAAAATAGAATGTGTTAATCGTATTATGCCGTCATTTTATCAAAAAAACAAGGACGAATCAGTAAAAGTCTGAATCGTCCTTGCTGTTTATTGAAATTTTATAGATTAAGCTTTGTCAAAACTTTCGACATCAACTGCGTTTAGTGTATTTTCTTGTTCTAGTGCTTTTTGAGCAACTAGGTTCAAGTAGTTCCAAGGACGGTCGAAGTGTGGTTGAAAGAAGAAGTCTACCAATGCCAAATCTTCTACTGTCATGCGGTTTTGAATCGCTAATGATAGCGTGTTTGCAGATTGTGTAACATCGTATTTAGACATTACTTGTCCACCAACAATACGTAATGTATCTTTCTCATAAACAAGTTTTAGCAAGATTTTTTCGTTTGTTGGCATAAATTCTGGACGGTAGTTGTCTTCGAATAATACTGAATTTGTTTCCAAACCAAATGCTGCAGCACTCGCAGCATTAACACCAGTTGATCCGATGTTGAATCCAAATAAATGGAGACCTGAAGTAGATTGTGTACCACGGTATTTCATTTTTGGACCAGCAATGTTTTTACCAACTAAAAGTCCCATACGAACTGCATTAGTTGCCAATGGAATATAAGCATGTCCACCAGTTGGATTGTAGTTTACTGCACAACTGTCTCCAGCAGCAAATACATCTGGGTGGCTTGTACGCATATAGTCATCAACGATGATTGCGCCATTTGGTAACATATCGATTTGACCTTTAACTAGTTCAGTGCTTGGACGGAAACCAACACATAGAATAACAAGTTCAGATTCGTAAGCTCCACCACTTGTTACAACAGTTGTCATATCTCCTGATTCGCTGTCTTCAAATCCTTTAACCATTTCGTTTAGTTGGATTTTAACGCCACGATTTCTTAATTCATCTTCAAGAACTGATGTGAATTCGTGGTCTAAGTATTTGTTTAAGATGCGGTCTAAACCATCAACAAGTGTTACATCTTTGTTGTCCATAGCAAAAGCTTCTACAAGCTCGATACCGATGTATCCACCACCGACAACAGTGATTTTTTGTTTGTCTGTTTTACGCGCAATAATTTCTTGTGCTTGATTATAGTTTTTACATAATACAACGTTTTTGCTCTCAATTCCTGGAATTGGAGGGATAATTGGCCATGAACCAGTTGTTAAAACAAGTTTATCAAATGAATCTTCAAATTGCTCACCTGTTTTTAGATTTTCAACAGCCAATCTCTTATTGTTAATGTCAATGTTTGTAACATTGTGTTCCATGCGAACATCTGCACCCATTGCTTTTAATTCTTCTGGGTTTGAGTAAAATAACTCTTCAGCTTTCTTTACAACGCCACCTACATATAGTGCAATCCCACAGGATAAGAACGAAACATTATCGTTTCTTTCGTATACTGTTACATCCGCCCCCGGATTTTCTGACAAGATAGTTTTGACTGCTGATGTACCTGCATGTGTACATCCCACTACTACGATCTTCAATTATGTATGTCCCCCTAAATTATAATTGTTCTATTTCGAACAAAAGACCCCAAAATGCTCACCACTTTGAATCTTTCACATATGATTTTTTTAACAAACTTGGATAATCCCTGTCTGCAAGTATAGATTCTACTCTATTTTTTTACTTTTGCAACTAAAACGACTTGAAAAATAAAAAAATAGTTTATTAAGATTCTTCCTTTCATTTTTTATTAATGTTACCATAATAATCATCAGATTTTTGAAAAGGAGATTGCTATGCTAGCCTTCAAACAAACACGAGATACACAATCGTCAACCTATCAAGACTCAATTATGATTAGACGACTTGTCTTTATAGAAGAGCAAAACGTTCCAGAAGACATTGAAATAGATGAAAATGAGGCAGCCTGTTTACACGTTGTTGCTTACCAAAATGATAAAGCAGTTGCAACTGCAAGACTTTATCAATTAGACGACAAGTCTTTTAAAGTACAGCGTGTAGCTGTTTTAGCTGAAGAGAGAGGGAAACATTATGGTAACCATTTGTTGTTAGCCCTTGAGCAAGCTGGAAAAGAACTTGGTGGTGAGCGCTTTATACTTGGTGCACAAAGCTATGCTATTCCATTTTATGAGAAATTAGGCTATGTGATTAACAGCGATGAGTACCTAGAAGCAGGAATTCCTCACTACGATATGGAAAAAAGCTTATGAAAAAAGAAGTGGAACTAGTCCCACTTCCTTTTTCATCATTTCATTAAAATAACTAAAAAATGCTTAGCGATATTAAAATAAATCAAAACACTCGTTAAGTCACTAAAGGTCGATATAAATGGTCCGCTTGCTACGGCAGGATCAAATCCTAATTTATCCATTAAAATCGGAATTAAGCTTCCTGCTAAGTTGGCAACGGTAATGGCAACCATCATAGAGAAGCCAATAATCCCACCTAATAGAAAACTTTTCTGCCAAATGCCAACGACCAACATAATTGTCGCTCCGGTAATGATACCTTCGATTAAGCCTGTCATTGTTTCTTGAATAACAACAGCTAACCAACTACGTTTTTCTGCATCTGGCAAACCGATTTTACGAACGGCAACCGCTAGCGATTGGGTACCTGCGTTCCCTGCTGTCCCAGTAATCAGCGTCACAAAGACTGATAAAATAGCCGCATTAGCAATCAACCCTTCATATTGACTAATTAGAGTGGATGTTCCCATTCCTAAAAATAATAAAGTAATCAACCACGGCAAACGTTTGGATGCCGCACGAAACGGATTGAGCGTTGTTTCATCAACGTCAACGGCAGCCAAACCAGAATAGTCACTAGTCGCTTCTTCGTGCATAACGTCCATAATATCATCAATTGTAATAATACCTAATAAAACATTATTATCATCCACAACCGGTAATGCTAGGAAGTCGTAGTCACGAGCAACGTGAGCAACATCTTCTTGATCGTCATCCACATTAACTCGGACGATACGATCACTCATGATATCATGGATCATCTGATCCTCGTGAGAAATAATTAAGTCACGTAAGGAAATAACCCCCAACAACTGCTCTTTATTATTAATGACATAGATATAATAAATCGTTTCCGCTTCAGGTGCTTTACTCTTTAAAATTGCCATAGCAGAACGAACAGTCTGATTTGATTTAATGGCAATATATTCCGTTGTCATAATCGCACCAGCTGTAGCATCCTCATAGACCAAGACCTCACGTAAGTGGGCAGCTTGCTCATCATCCATTAAACGTAAATATTTGGGAACCATATCAGGTTCAAGCTGTTTCAACATATCAACCGCATTATCGGTATACATATTGGCCAACATATCAGCGGCATACTGCTTATTCATCTCTAAAATATAAACTTCAATGGATTCGACATCTTCCTCCAGAATTTCAAACATATCTGAAATTTCTTTAGGTGAGAGGTAGTTATAAATTTTCAAACGATTCTCAGAGGGTAGATTACGATAAACCTGGGCTTGGTCATAGAGTGGATAGCTAAAAAAAGTTTCTCGAAAAGCCTCCATATCATCTAAGTCTAGGACTGATTGAATGTGATTAGTCTCTAGCTCCAAATCAAATTCGTATTGCGGTTCCATCATATGATCTCCCTTCTTTCTCTTCTTCTTGTGCCAACCAATCTTTAAAATCAGTTGGAAAATCAGTTTCAATTGTCAATCTTTCTCCCGTTAAGGGATGATTAAATACTAACGCCTTACAGTGCAAGGCTTGACGCTTAACAATGTCATTATCAGGGCCACCGTATAACGAATCACCAACCAACGGTGCTCCCATATGGGTGAAGTGTACGCGAATTTGGTGAGTCCGTCCCGTATGCAGCTGAATCCGATAAAGATGACCATCTCGGTATCTTCTAGCTGTCCAATATTCAGTTAAGGCATCTTTCCCGCCCTCTTTCACCTGCCGGGTAATAATTGAATCATCAGTTCGAGCAATAGGAGCATTAATAAAGCCATGCTCTTCTTCTAAGCGATTATAAGGTGACGTTAGAGCATAATAATACTTTTGAATCGTTTTGTTTCGTAATTGCTGATCCATAAGCGCATGGGTATAACGGTTCTTTGCAAATAGCATCAACCCTGTTGTATCTCGGTCAAGTCGTGTCACAATATGAATGACTTGATCAGCATAATTCTGTCTTTTGTAATAGCCTTTTACACGGTTTGCCATAGACAGATGCGGATTTTTACGAGAGGGAATCGATGCCACACCAGCTGGTTTATCAACAATTAAAATGTGGTCGTCTTCATACACAATCGCAATCGGAATATCAACTGGCACTGTCGTTTCATGCTCCCCTTCGTCCGGAACTTGAACCCAGATATGATCTCCTTTTTGTAATTTGGCCAATACATTTTCGGTTTTATTATTGAGGCGAATTTCGCCGCCATGGAATTTTATTTTTGCTAATAGGCGCTTGGAAATGCCTTGATTTCTTAAAAAAGTACGTAATAGAATTGATTGTTCATCGTCGTAGTGCCATTCATAAATCACATTAACTTGCTCCACTTCTCATTGCTTCATTAAATAAAACCTGCGGACTAACAGATCAGCAGGTTTAAGCGTTTATTTTTCTCTTAATAACGTTTCTCGTAGTCTACCATATTCAAGCTTGGTTTTCCATTTTCACCATAAGCTTGGGCATTAGGGCCAACAACTGAAAAGAGAGCATCACGAAAATGTTCCACCATCCCAGATACGTGAGGGGTAATAAAAATACGGTCGTGTTGCCACAATGGACTGTCCGCTTCTAACGGCTCTGTTTCAAAGACATCGAGAGCTGCAAAAGCGAGCTGGTTTGAATCTAGAGCGGTTAATAGGGCCTCCGTATCAACGGCGTTTCCTCTACCTACATTAAAAAAAGCTGTTCCTTTTTTCATAGCTTTAAAGCGGTCGCTGTTAAAGAAACCTTTTGTTTCGTCAGTTTGTGGTAAAATATTGATAACATAGTCAGCTTGTTCTAAATAGCGATTGCTCTCTTCTTGAGAAACAGTCTGATCAACCTCTGCTACTTTGTTACCTCTCGTATTCACACCGATTGTGTGAACCCCAAAAGCTTTTAGTAAAGTTGCTAGCCGTCGTCCAATATTTCCAATACCAAAAATAATAGCCGTTTTACCCTCTAATTGTTGAACAGAAATCGCTTGATCCCAATGATTATTCTGTTGATTCAGTTTGATCTGATTAAACGAGCGTGCATGATATAATATTAGACCAATGACATGCTCACTAATCGTATCTTTATGGATGCCAGAAGCATTGGTTAACATAACACCATGCTCTCTTAGGCTATCTAAAGGTAATGAATTCACACCCGCAGAAATCGCTTGAATCCATTTTAAAGATATTAAATCACCTTGCTGCCAGAGCTCGGTCAATTCTTTTGTCCACCCAACGACAATCTCAATACGAGATAACTGACGTTTATCATCAGGAATGGTCCTAATTAATTCAAAACCCGCTAACGAGTCTTCTAGTTCTTTTATATGATGATTTTTTAAATCAGTCATTAACAGTAATAGTGGCTTATCTGACAAACCAATCATCCTCTCTTCAATTAACGCTTGTTAGCAATCCCAATAAAGGCATTTTCAACACGATTCCAGAAATGCATATGGCGATAACGGGCAAAATGAACTTTTTCATTTGCTACACGGTAAACTAGTTTTTCAATATGTTTATCACGGAAAGTCAGATGGTCAACCGTCACAATGAGCCCATGTTCTTCAATGGGTTTCACGACAATCCATTCATCTTTAGCAATAATCATCGGTGAACTGAGAGTTCGGTAGACCCGATTATTAACAGAGGCCATCTCTGTTAGCTGAATGGCTTCGGTACGTGGGTGAATGACTGCTCCACCCAATGATTTACTGATACCCGTTGAACCAGTTGGTGTCGCAACACAAAGGCCATCTCCTCTAAAGGTCTCGAATAATTCATCTTTAACGAAAACTTCACAGACCATTGTGCCATCAACTTTCTTTAGAACAGCTTCGTTTAATGCAATTAACCTGTCTGATTGGTCGCTATCACGGTAGTCAATTCGTATATCGAGTAACGGATAACTCACGCTCTCGCCCCGATCGTGCTCCAAACTTTCAATAAGATCATCGATTTCATAGTCACGCCAGTCCGTATAAAAACCAAGATGACCCGTATGAACCCCAACAAAGCGGACAGTACTTAGTAAATGTTGGTACTTATGAAAAGCAGATAATAACGTGCCGTCTCCGCCAATGGTGACAACCAAGTTTGGGTTTTCATCATCTAATTGAATTCCTTTGGCCTTTATTTTACTTAAAAATTCTTCAGCCAATTTTATGGATTCAGCTGTATGGTTATTAACCAACGCGACTTTCATGCTCAAACACCTCTAATTGATATTCTTTTTCTTATCACTAAAATAAAACTGGGCTTCCTTAATTTCTTCTCTAATTTCTGACATTTCATTATCTAATAGGAAGGCAGCCTCTGCTGCACGAATTAATCGGTTATGCAATTCTTTTGGGTATTCGCCCTTGTACTTGTAGTTTAAGGTATGTTCAATCGTTGCCCAAAAATTCATCGCAAGAGTCCTAATTTGAATTTCACATAAAATAACTTTTTCTTCCATAATACGTTGGACAGGATATTCAATCACTAAATGATAAGAACGATAACCACTTTCTTTGCGGTTAGTCACATAGTCACGTTCGATAATCACTTTAAAATCATTTCTAGCTTTTAATAATTTAACAACTTCATGGATGTCATCAACAAACTGACACATGATTCGAATGCCAGCAATATCTTGAACATCTTCTTCCAAACGATCAAGGCGGATATTTCTCACTTCCGCTTTTTCTAAAATACTTTCTTTGGTCTTTACTCTTCCAGTAATAAATTCTATTGGTGCGTGTTCTTGATTATCTCGGTACTGTTTTCGTATACTTTTTAACTTTACTTTCAATTCCTCAACTGCTTGTTCATAGGGAGCAAGAAAGGAATCCCAATCTGTTACAAATTTATTTTCCATACTCAAACACCTTATTTATCAGTTTTTAACTATCATTAGTATTTTAACATAATTCATTCTTTTCCTGAAACAGAAGATGATTCAATGTAATCTTTTTACTATCTTAATAGTTATGTGATACTATTTAGCTAGGCTTACACAGAAAGGACGGAGCTGTCATGAGTACACAAATTGAAAAAGAATTTAAAAATTTACTAACAAAAGAAGAATACGAACAACTATTGGTCCACTACCAATTAGATGAGTCAGCGGCTATCCATCAAACCAACACTTATTACGATACCGATGATCGCCAACTACAATCCTTAAAAATGGGATTAAGAATTCGAACGTATGATGACGATGCAGAACTGACGTTAAAAGTTCTCCTTCAAGAAAACGAACAGCTAGAAATTACGGACGCCCTTTCTTTGGTTGAAGCAAACCAATTGATTTCAGATAAAAAAATCAAAAATGCTGGTCATGTCGCTTCCATGTTAAAAAAGGAAACCATCGATCTTGATCGATTAAAACCAGTTGGCCAATTATCAACCGTTCGTCATACGTTCTCTGGTGAGGGTGGCGTTTACTTTTTAGACAAGAGTTATTACCAAGATCAAAAAGATTATGAACTCGAATTTGAAACAGAAGACTTAGAAAAAGGATTAATCCTCTTTAACACCTTCTTAACCCACCATGAAATCAAAAAGAGAAAGACCACTCAAAAAATACAACGCGCTCTTCAATACCCAAACAGCGAAAAAGCAGAGTAAAATAGAGCGCCAGCTGAATAGTTGGCGTCTTTATGAACTTAAGTTTACTTTTATTAGCTTTGTTTAACTCTATTACCTGTTGTTATATTGCGCATTAGAAAGTTTTATGTGCTCATTTTGACGAATGTGTGAACGTCTGCCTTCTTAGTAAAAGTAAGAAAAGCAAGATATTTTACTTTTGTTTACTATTACGATTATAATAGGTAGTGAATAAAGGACGAAAGAGCCTTTTTGTTCAAAATAAAGTGATAAGAAGGGATATTATGTACAGAAATCAAAATGCCGTTCATGCTCTCTCTTCTTCGCCGAAAATTTATGAAGTATATCTTTTTGTTAATCCTATTGGGTTAAAATGCTACCGAGCAGAACAAGAAGTCTTGAAGATTATTGATAAGTTGACGGATATTAAAATTCATTTCCGTTTTGTCACTTTCCATAACTTCAACACTGTCTCTCATTATATGAAAAGAATGAATCTACCTTCTAATAATTTACAACTTCGTAACCAGACTTACCATACCATATATGATGCTTGTCTCGCCTACAAGGCTGCCCTCATGCAAGGTAAAAAGCGTGGAAGAAATTTTCTGTTATTACTTCAAAAGGAACTAACAACTAATCCCATTGAATACAGTGACGACTTATTAGCTACTGTTGCAAAAGGTGCGCGGTTAGATGTTGATATGTTTTTTGAAGATAAGAATTCAGAATTTGTGAAGAGTGCTTATGAATCAGACCAACGTATTGCGCAAGAAATGAATATTGTTAGAACACCCTCTTTGGTCATCTTTGATAGTATGAATCAAAACTACGGTGTGCTCATCGATGACAAGTTGTCTAGCGATTTAATTGAAGAATCCCTACATCATTTAGGTATTCAAAACCAGCAACACAACAAACTCCTCCAAAAAAAGAATGTCCATGCCATCGGCAAAGACTACTTAAGAGTTATCAAGTAAAAGGGTTCTGGCAAAAAAACTAGTCTCAAATAAGAACATTGCAATGAAACAATCAAAATTCTGATTGTTTCATTGCAATGTTTATTTTATTCAGGAGCTGAATTTTTTCAGCTCCTTTTCATTTACTCAAGTGTGCGATACAGCTTCAAAAATTGAGCTGTATCGCACACTTTTACCTTGAAATGTAAGATACAGGCCACTTCAAACAGACTGTCTCTTACATCTCGACAAAAAAGAGCTGGGGAAAATCCCCAGCTCCCTGCGTTTCTTTTTTTATTACAGTTCAGCTTCAATTAACGCTTCTAACTCGTTTAGACGCTCTTCAAAGACTTTCATAGCATCTTCAATATAAGCCGCTTGTGTCATATCCACGCCAGCTTTTTTCATAACTTCGATTGGGTAATCGCTGCTACCAGATTTCAAGTAAGTAATATACTTGTCTAGCGCACCCTCTTCTCCATCAATGATTTTCTTAGCTAATGCTGTTGCTGCAGAGAATCCTGTTGAGTATTGGTACACATAGTGGTTGTAGTAGAAGTGAGGGATACGTGACCACTCTAGAGCAATTTGCTCATCACGTTCTACTGCTGGACCATAGTAACGTGCATTTAAGTTACCGTAATAGTCTGTTAAGAAATCTTGTGTCAACGGTACGCCTGCTTGTGCTTGTTGGTGAATATAATTCTCAAACTCAGCAAACTGTGTTTGACGAAAAACAGTTCCTTTGAAGCCATCTAAGTAATGGTTCAATACATAAATACGTACTTTTGGATCTGTTTGTGTTTTTAACAAATAGTCCGTTAAAATATTTTCGTTAGTTGTTGATGCAATCTCAGCTAGGAAAATAGAATAATCCCCATAAGCATACGGTTGGTTATTGCGTGTATAGTAGCTGTGAACGCTATGACCAAGCTCATGAACCAATGTATACAATTGGTTTAATGAATCTTGCCAGTTCATCAAAATGTATGGATTTGTATCGTAGGCACCAGAAGAATACGCACCTGAGCGTTTTCCTTCATTTTCATACCAGTCAATCCAACGGTTATCAAAGGCTTCATTCAAAATACGTTGGTAATCATCACCTAGTGGTTGTAACGAGTCCAAAGTTTTTTCTTTCGCTTCTTCAATATTGTACTTGATTGGCGCTTCCCCTGTTAGTGGCGTATACATGTCATACATATATAACTCATCCACATTCAATAATTTCTTACGCAATGCCACATAACGATGCAACAACGGCAGATTTTTATTCACAACATCTAATAGTGTATCGTAAACACTTTCGGGAATGTTGTTGTTTGCCAATGCTGCTGCACGAGCAGACGGGAAATTGCGAACCTTAGCTTGATAGTTGTGCGCTTTAACGTGAGTTCCTAATGTTGTTGCAAACGTATTTTTCAAGCCATCGTATGTTTTATATAAGGCTTTATAGGCTTGTTCACGGACTTCACGGTTTGAACTTTCAATTAACTTACCGTATAGACCATGAGACAATTTCACATCATTGCCCTCTTCGTCTTTAACAGTTGGGAACTCAATATCAGCATTGTTTAAAATAGAGAATGTACGGCTAGCACCTGAGAAAATTTCAGCAGCTCCAGCTAGTAATTCTTCTTCTCTTGCAGACAATACATGATCGCGTTGAGATGTTAAATCTTCCAACATATGACGATAAGCATTCAACCCATCATTTTCTGTCATATAAGCTTTCAATGTCTCTTCTGGAATAGCCAATACTTCTGGATTAAACCATGAACTTGCTTCATTCACTTGCGTCAACACTGCAACTGCTTTGTCATGCAAGGTTTGGTAAGTACTGTTAGCTGTATCTTGGTCATTTTTTAAATGAGAATAAACGTAAGCACGCTCAAGTTTTTGGTTAACCGTTAAGATCGCTTCAATAGCCGTTAATAAAGCTTGGCTACTTTCCCCAACCGTTCCTTGAAGAGCCTTCACTTCCTTAGCAAGCTCTGTTATTTCTTCTAATTCTTTTTCAAAAACCGCGTCAGATTCAAAAATGGCACTTAAATCCCATGTTGTTTCTTCAGCTAATTCATGACGTTTTGATAATTTTTTAACTTCTGACATTCACGTTCCTCCTCAAAATAATGATTCACTCCTATAATCTTATCATATTCTAAGTAAAATATTAAAAATAAATGATTAAAAAAAGCGCTTTTTCTGCTGCCACACATTTTCAGCCACCCCAGCACAATAACCTAAAGCCACTAAATCAGCCATAAAGGTCTGAAATGGCTGTTCCAACACTTCTTTTGAAATAAAAGGCATTTGGAAAACTGTTAATGTTTCTAGAATAATAGTCCAATCTGACAATGTGATGCTGCCCTTTTTTTCAAACTCACACAAGACGTGATACTTCCAAATGTAGGCAGATTCTTGCAAGCAAAGTGTTTTAGTAGGGAGATAAAAGAGACAGTTCGGTAAGTCGGCTAATGAATGACGATTACAATACAACTGCTCTAAAAATGCTTTATTTTCTTCTCCTTGCTGTCTTAATAAAGCCATCCGCTTATAGTCAGACAAGTAATAACGTTTTTTATCTTGTTGATCTGAGCAAGTCCGCCTACTCCCTGTTTGATAAAGTTCTTTAAAGACTTGCCATGACAAGCTATTAAGGGAATAACGATAACAAACCGCTACGAGATGGTTATGCTGATTGTAATGAACATGGTCATAAACATAGAGATGTCTGGATTGACTGTCAAAATATAGGAAATGAAATCTCCTTTTATGATGACGTAAAAATAAATAATGACTATTCTTCAATCGTTTCTTCAATTGATAATTTGGTCCACATATCCAAATGACTTGATAACCATTTTCTTCATAGCCACTTGTCCGTTTCAATAAATCCCCATAGGAAATGGGACTGCATTGGTATTCTATCGCAATCTGATTGCCTTCTACTGTGGTGACGAGTAAATCCGGACGCTGCTGTAATTTGGGCAACCATGCTTCTAGTTCGACACTTAACCCTTGATTAACTAGCCATTCATAAATCACTTCTTTACCCAATAAATGAGTGGCGGTTTCTCCTTCTGAAAATTGTCGGCAGTCAGACTGTTGGTAATGGGAAAAATGGGCTATTTTTAGTTGCCCTTGTTTCAGAAAGACAGGTGATTTACAGCCTGGACATCTGAACGATTGCTGATTGCTGGCGTCTCCTGCTTTTATTTTTAAGCCGTTTGCGGTTTCTGCATATATCATAGACTCACCCTCCTACTTATATATCCGCAAAAAAACGGCATTCCCGTTTTTTAGGAATGTCGTTTTTGGATTATAAGTAACGGCGAAGTGTTTCAGCTAATGCTTCGTAATCATCATCTGTTAAGGTCACTTGACCTGGGTTCATAGCAAATGGTGCATTCCATTCAAATTCATCTTTGTATTTTGGTACAAGATGGAAGTGTAAGTGATGACCTGTGTCACCATAGGCACCGTAGTTTACTTTATCTGGATGGAAGGCTTGGTGTTGAGCGTTAGCAACCTTAGCAACATCGCTAAAGAAGCCATTTCTATCTTCATCACTTAGTTCTGTCAATTCACTAACGTGTTGGTTCGAAGCGACAATGACACGTCCTTTATGACTTTGTTCTTTAAAAATATAAACCTTGCTGTGGTCCAGTTCAGCGCACGGATACCCAAATGCTGCTAGTAATTCGCCTTCTACACAATATGCACAATTTTGATCAACCATTTTTCCAGCCTCCAACTATCAATTTTTATTGCATTATAACATAGTAAGCGTTTAATCGAGTTGACTGAAAAAAGGCTATTCATTTTAAATTAGACTGTGAGAGCTTTTCGTCAATAAAAAAAGAGCAGCTCAGCTGCTCTTTTAGAAATATTGTCTTGCTGTATTTAATGCGTCGTCGCTCATAACAACTTGTCCGTATTCTGAGAGGACTTCTTTCGTTAGTGGTGATTCGTCACCGAATTCAGCTAAAATCATTAATTGCGCTTCTAAATCCGTTTCAATCATCTCATCTAAATGGAAGTCTATTGTTAAGAAATAATAGCCTTCAAAGAAATGAAGTTGTGATGTACCACTCTCTAATACGAGACGTTTTGATACTTCTAAAAAGTTTTCAAAATTGTAAAATTCAGTTGTTATTTCTAAGTGACTTGGTTGTTCTACTTCAGTTGGTTTGTCGTCTTTATCAGTTGCTTCTGTGTGTTTTTTTATGTAGTCAATGACTTGTTCTGTTGGGTCAAAACCTTCAAATGAATCGAAATCATCGTGTTCACCCTTACTAATATACAGTTCAAGTCCATTTCCTTTAGGCAGCACTTGGAATGTAATGGCATCTGTTTCTTGAAATTGATTTTCGACATCGACTTCTTCCAAAATACTATAAAAGAAACTTTCAATTTGCTTTTGATTACCTAAGAGATCTAAAAAGGTAATGCCACGTTCTTCTAAATCTTCATTTTCAATCAAAACACGAATGGTATTCTCATTAATATTTTCCATTTCCATAATGCCACACCTCTTTTCCTTGTTCTTATTGTACCCTAATAGCTAGTGAAAGAGAATGGATTCATCTCTTTTTCTATCTAGCTGTACAAATTAAAATTATACAATAAGCGCTGACCTTTTGCAATGAAGCTGCTTACTTTAAGAAAGTCTTAATGATGTCAACTCTAACTAAGCATCAAAAAAGGGAACCTAGGTGCAGGTTCCCTTTTTCGACTATTGGACTAGTTTTTATTATCAAATAAAGTTGTATTTTTAACATCTTCAATGGTTTGTGTTCCAGCTAATTGCATCACACGTTTCAAATCTTTTTCAAAGTATTCAAGAACTGAGCGAACACCTTTCCAACCACCTAGAGCTAGTCCGTAAAGAACTGGACGACCAATGGCAACGATATCTGCACCACTTGCTAGTGCTTTAAAGATATGTTCGCCACGACGGATACCACTATCGAAGACGATTGGCACACGACCCGCAACTGCTTTTGAAATGCCTTCTAGTGTTTCAAATGAACCTGGTGCACCATCTAATTGACGACCACCATGGTTAGAAACCCAAATTCCGTCAGCTCCAGCACCGATTGCCATCAAGGCATCATCTGGTGATTGAATCCCTTTAACAAAGACAGGCAATCCAGAATATTCTTTCAAGAACTTCACATCATCACGATTAATTTTTTGTTTCGATTGTGAATAGATATTATTCAATGACATATTTTTACCAGATCCCGTTAGGTAACGAGAAACGATTGGCATACCGAATGGGTAAACAAATTTGTTACGAATATCTGTCTCACGGTTACCACTTAATGTTGCATCAGCTGTTAAGATAATGGCAGTTGCACCATCTGCTTTTGCTTCATCAATAATATTTTTGTTAAATTCGTCATCTTTACTCATATAGATTTGGAACCAACGTGGACTACCATTTAATCCTTCTTCAATTTCTTCAAATTTAGCACCTGAATAAGCACTAATCGACATAATTGTTCCAAATTCTGATACACCTTTTGCAGTTCCTGCTTCTTTTGTTTCATGGGCTAAACCATGAGCAGCGATTGGTGCCATAATGAATGGTACTTTAATGTCATGTCCTAAAATTGATGTTGAAGGGTCTGGATTTTCAACGTCTGCTAATACACGCGGTACAATCCCTTTGTTATTCCAAGATTTTGTATTTTGTCTTAATGTATATTCATCACCCGATCCACCAGAGATATAGCCAAATCCTCCTGCAGGAACCACTTCACGTGCGCGGTCTTCCAATTCATACGTATTAACGACTTCAATATCTTGCACAACAGTTGGTGCTTCATATTTAATTGTTTGTTCGATTGTCATAATTAATTCCTCCATTTTTTAAAGTTATTTTATGTTATCCAAAAATAAGTTGAATGAGGGGTTGGGCAAATGGTGCTAAAACAACAACCACAATCCCCGTTACTACGATTGACAAGCCCGACATAGCGCCTTGAACTTCTCCAATTTCAATGGCTTTAGCTGTTCCCATAGCATGTGCTGATGATCCAAAGGCTACACCTTGTGCAACAGGATCTGTTATCTTTGTTAAACGGAACAAGGTTGGTCCAATCACAGCGCCAACGATTCCGGTAAAGACAACGACGGCCACAGTTAGGGAAACGATGCCACCTAGTGATTCAGATACCCCAACAGCGATGGCTGTCGTAATTGATTTTGGAAATAAAGTAGATGCCATTTCAACATCAAACTTAAACAATAAACCGAATCCGATAATCATTAGCGTATGAATAACGACACCAGATACTATCCCGCTTAAAATAGCAATATAGTTTTTCTTTAAGTAAATAAAGTTCTTTTCCAACTTAATTGCTAGAGCAACAGTTGCTGGTGTCACAAAGGTTGCAATGAGAGAACCACCTGATTGATAGGTTTCATAAGGAATCTTCGTAATCAACAGTAATGCAATAATGACTACAATTGAAAACAGCAAGGGGTTAAACAAGGGTATCGGCCACTTTTTATGTAGCTGAGCTGCAATTAAGTAAAAACCGGCCGTCAAACTCACCCATAGATAAGGACTCGCTAACAAAGCATCAAACATTAGCGTCACTCCCTTCTTGAAGCTGCTGATCTTTTTTATCTGTGACAGCTTTAATCTTTTGAACGAGACTACCAACGAACCACATCATAATTGCGGTAGTCACCACCATAATAATCAATAACTGATACCATACCTCAGCTAAAACATCGAAGTTAGTCATTAATCCTACACCAGCTGGAACAAAGAAAATCGCCATGTTATCCGTTAGCCAAGTTCCAACTTCGTCTACTTTCTCCATTTTTAACCATTTAAAATGAAGGGCTATAAATAGTAATACCATTCCTATCACACTACCTGGAATTGCAACAACACTTGCAATGGCTTTAGACACGATTTCGCCTAGCAGTGAAAAGAGAAAAATCCAAAATAATTGCTTAATAATTTTCACAACATTCTCTCCATATCTTGTATGACAATTTTATTTTGTAACCGTTTTTCTTAACACATCTATCTTAGCACGGTACTTATAAATTGTCTCATATCGCTTCTTTATGATATGATAAATAAAATTTATGACTTACCGCAAGCTTATATATAACACTTATGTTAATAAAATCACAAAAGGAAGATGACTTTGAATTTACAAGACTTAATCTATTTTCATCACCTATCTGAAAGTCTCAGTTTTACAGCAACCGCTGATCATTTTTATATTTCACAGCCGTCCATCTCAATGGCTTTAAAACGTTTAGAAACCGAACTAGACACTATCTTAATTGACAGAAGAAAAACCTTGAAGCGGATGGAATTGACCTCTAGCGGTCAGCTATTATATAAAAGCGCTGAAACAATTCTTGAAATTATCGAGCAAACAAAAAAACAAATCAAAGATATCAAAATGGAGGCTGTTTATTTTGGCTTTTTACCTACGATTGGCGGCCACTTTTTGCCACAAATATTACCAAAAATAAGTCGATTTACTCCCTCTTTAAAATTTGTTGAAGAAGAAAGCTCAGACGTTATGTTGAAATTGATTCTACAAGAAAAAGTGCCCATTGCCATTCTTGGACATCCGACACCGTTTATTATGCAAAACAAAATCAAACAGCTACTTTTACGTGAGGAAGAAATGAGCTTGTGGGTATCAGCCAACCATCCTTTGGCTAATCGAGAGATTGTTTCTGTAACAGATATTAAAGACCAGGTCTTTATTTCTCTTTCAGAAGGTTACACCCATCAACGTATTTTTGAAAAATGGACCCAAGCCAACCACATTAAAGAGCCAAATATTGTTTATGCAAAAGAAATTAAAACTGTGCAAACAATCGCTGCATCAACTCACATGATTGCGTTTATGTCGGAGATACTACTAGATGACCGTAAAGATTTAGTGAAAGTAAAATTGAAAGATGCGCCTAAATTTTATGTGAGCCTCGTTATTAATATTGAGTCTAAACACTCCTTAATTCAACAGCAATTCAATGATGCACTAATGGCTGTCATTCAAGAAGACTTTATGATTCGTCCTTAATAAAAAAAATAAAACCATGACCGACTTATCGGACATGGTTTTTATGGTTTAATTAGTAGAAGTTTGCCAACTCTTGGGCTTTTTTAATTCGATTGCGCGTACCTCACGAGGTAAGAAACGACGAATCTCATCTTCGTTGTAGCCCACTTGTAATCTTTTTTCATCCAAAATAATTGGACGTCGCAACAGACCAGGATTCTCTTGAATTAACGTAAACAAAGTATTTAACGGTAAATCGTCAAGATCCACGTTCATTTCTTGGAATGCTTTCGAACGTGTAGAAATAATTTCTTCTGTTCCCTCTTCTGTCATTTTTAAGATACCTTTGATCTCAATTTCTGACAAGGGTTCAGAAAAGATATTTCGTTCAGTGTAAGGAATGTTATTTTCCTCTAACCATGCTCGTGCTTTACGACATGACGTGCAGCTTGGTGAAGTATATAGAGTAACCATAAGTGGATCTCCCCTTTCATATAAGCGATTGCTCATCTAGTCAAACCAATGTGCTTTACGACTATTATTATACAATAAGGATTGTCATATTACTACTCATTTTGTAAACTTTTTTCTATTTTTAGTCAAATATCGTTCATAATTGTTTTTAATTTTTTTTGAATTATCCTAAAAACATTGTTATACCAACATCAACAAACGAATTAAAACTTTTTATAAAAGTTTTAATTAGAATGGTTATAATTAAGCTATTTCAAAGAAAATTCAGAGAAATAACTGCCCTCTTGACTAAAATACGTTATAATAGATAAGAAGAATTCAGGAGAGTGATTGATAGTGAAGAAAAAAGTATTTTCTGGAGTACAGCCAAGTGGTATCCCAACCATCGGAAACTATGTGGGAGCCATGAAGCATTTTGTAGAATTACAAGATGAATATGATTGTACATACTGTATTGTAAACCAACATGCGATTACCGTTCCTCAAGATCCGAGTGAACTAAGAAGTCGAACAAGAGAATTAGCTGCTTTATATTTAGCGCTTGGCATTGATCCAAATAAATCAACTATTTTTGTTCAATCTGATGTCCCTGCTCATGCACAGGCAGCATGGATTGTCCAATGTCACACATCGATTGGCGAATTAGAACGTATGACCCAATACAAAGACAAATCTGGCAAGCAAGAATCAGTTTCTGCTGGTTTGTTAACTTACCCGCCACTAATGGCTGCTGATATTATTTTATACGATACAGATTTCGTGCCCGTTGGCGATGACCAAAAACAACATTTAGAGTTAACACGAAACTTCGTGCAACGCTTTAATAACCGTTACAGCAAAAAAGATGAGCTTTTAGTAATGCCAGAACCGATGATCGCTGAAGAAGGAAGTCGCATTATGAGCTTACAAGAACCAACTTCAAAAATGAGCAAATCGGATACTAATCAAAAAGGCTTTATTTCCTTATTAGACCCACCTAATGTGATTTTGAAAAAAATTAAGAGTGCTAAAACTGATTCAAGTGGCGTCATTGAATACGATAAGGAAAATAAACCTGGTATTTCAAACTTACTGACTATTTTCTCTGCCTTTAGCGGAAAATCGATTAAAGAACTAGAAGCTGAATTTGCTGGCAGTGGCTATGGTGACTTTAAAGTTCAATTAGCAGAAGCCATTATCGCTGTATTAGAGCCTATTCAAAATCGTTATCAAGAACTATTAGTATCAGATGAATTAGACCATGTATTAAAAGAAGGCGCAGAGCGTGCTAATAAAGTGGCTCATGCAACCCTTAAACGCATGGAAACCGCAATTGGTCTTGCATAAAAATTAAAAGAAGCAAGTAGCAGTTAACTGTTACTTGCTTCTTTTTTTCCATTCTCTTTTTTCGAGATGTAAGATACAGACTAAAAATATCAGCTGTATCTTACATCCAATAGCCTAAATGTATGATACAGACTATTTGAAGCGGCCTGTATCTTACATTTCAAGGTAAAAGTGTGCGATACAGCTCAATTTTTGGAGCTGTATCGCACACTTGAGTAAATGAAAAGGAGCTAAGAAAGAATTCAGCCCTTAATAAAATAAAAATAGCAATGAAACAATCAGAATGGTGATTATTTCATTGCTACTTTTTAATTTTTATTGTTCAAATAATGATTCAGCTAACTCATCAGCTGTAATGTTACCAAAGTATTTTTTCAAATCTAGTGATTCAAGCTTTTCTTTTACAGCCGCTTTTGTAAAATGAGTTCCTACTAACGCTTCTTCCACATCAGCGATTTCTCCCAGACCAAAGAAATCCCCATAAACTTTAACGCGTTTAATGGTTGATGATTCAATGTTAAAATTGAAATCAATCGTTCCAATTGGGTAACGTTTGCGAATTTCAACATCAAAGCGTGGTGATTTACCGTAGTTCCAATCCCAGTTTCCAAAGTACTGGTCACGGATTTCATAAACGCGTTTCCAGTCTTCTTCTGTTAACTGATACTCTTTCACATCTTGACGGTCTTCAACATCAAAAATGTAGAGTAGCATAAGGTCACGGAATTCTTCTGTTGTTAGCTCTTTATATTTATCGTCCACAAACGGTTTTATATTTGTGACGCGGCTACGAATTGATTTAATCCCTTTTGATTCGATTTTTTCTTTACGTGGTTTTAATGCACTCGTTATAGCATCTAAATCGGAATCAAACAGAATCGTACCATGAGCTGTCATTCGACCATTCGTTGAATACATGGCATTTCCAGAGAACTTTTTCTCTCCAATTGTCAGATCATTGCGTCCCTTCAAGGCAGCGTCCTTCACACCAACACTATGTAAGAATCCAATTACTGGTTCAGTAAATTTAGCAAAGTCACGGAAGGATTGCCCATCATCTTCTGTAATAAAGCAGAATGAGAAGTTTCCTAAATCATGGTAAACTGCCCCGCCACCTGACATACGACGTACGACATGAATCCCTTGGTCTTCGACATAGCCTTGGTTGATCTCTTCAATTGTATTTTGATTACGTCCGATAATAATGGACGGTTCATTGATGTAGAAAAGTAGAATCGGCTCATCTAATTTCTTTTCTTTTAGCAAAAACGTTTCAAGTGCAATATTAACACTTGGATCTAAATGGTTTTGATTGTCTACGAAATACATTGGAAACATCATCCCTTCTTCACATCTTTGATTTTATAGTTGAATCGTTAAATCTTCTTTTGCTAATGTTACTTTAATATGGCCAGCTGCTAATTGTGCTTCGTCTAATAGACGTTGCCAATCGCCATCTGGTGGTAAGTGGGTTAAAACTAACGATTTAACATCGGCAGCTTTTGCCAGCTCGCCTACTTCCTTAGAGGTCATATGGACTGGATGATTTTCATTTCCCGCATAAAAATTAGTATCCGCTAATAAGAGGTCTGCATCTCGAGAAAAATCAACTAAATCAGCTAAGTAACCAGAGTCAGCTGTAAAGACAAACTTTTTACCACTGTCTCGCTCAACGATTGACAAGGCATAGCAAACAACGGGATGAACAGTCCTTAGAAATTGGATATCAAATGGTCCCAACTGCAAGGTTTCGTCCGCTTGATAGTTGATAGCTTCTGATACATGAGGAAAATTTCGCAATTTTTCTAGTTCTGATTCCTGGTGTCCATAGATTGGTAAAATAGTTTTTTCTTTACCATTTTGTCTTTCTTTTAGCAAGAATGTATGTTGCAAAACGCCCAAATCCGCAATATGATCGGGATGATAATGAGTTAGAATCAACGCATCCAAATCTAAGGGATCTAAATGTCTTTCTAAAGCGATAACTGCTTGGCTACCCACATCAATCAACAGTCTAAAATCAGCTGACGTTAGTAAATAAGAGGTCGTACCAATTCCCTTTGACGGATAACCACCCATAAAGCCTAATATTGTTAATTCCATCTTCTAGCCCCCTCTAAAATCTTTTTATGTATTATAACATGATAGGACAAGAAGATAGGAAAGAAACAAGATGTAACAGTAACCTACAAAAGATAATACAGATTCAAAAACATAACTAGCTTCCTATTTTATTATACATAAAAAAAGCTTTTTAACCTATCTCTTTTTAGAAAACAGGTTAAAAAGCTGTTGCATTTTTATCTTTCATGTAGGCGATTGCTTGCGCTGCTAACCGCTTGCCTTCACCAATGGCATTTCTTAAGCCATATCCCCTCAGACCATTTCCACCAATAAATAATCCTTTATCAGCAAACAGTTGATTGTAAGTTTCTCTGTTCTTTATTAATCTTTGTCGATCATCTACGGACATATGAGGAATCACATCTGGCCAGCGATAAACGCGTGCATAATGATAGCTTGCTTTTAAATTTATTATTTCTTGTAATTCCTTCTCAATGAATTCCAATATTACCTCGTCTGGTAACTCGATAATGGTATCCTCTTGACGTCGACCAATATCAACAACGATATTGTCATACTTAGCATTCTCAAAAGATGGCCATTTACGGTTGAGAAAAGTAGCTTTGGCAATTTGAAACTCACTTCGTTTAGGAATAACAAAGCCATGCCCTACTGGATATCTCCCAATAACCCCTTTAGGAAACTGAAAAAACACAGTTCCCATACTGGCACTGATTGGTTTAGGTATAAGTAACTGATCATCAATTTGCTCTGAAAACAAATCATAGTTCTCTGAGAGTGGCAAGGTGGAAATGACACATCCCACTCGTAACTCTTCTTGTTTATTTAGAGTGAGTAAATGATTACCTTTATCAATTTGCGTGATTTTTTCTAATTTTTTATCTGTTTGAATAAATCCCTCAACATCTCTTAACAAACGTTTTACTAAGGTCGACATGCCCTTTTTAAAGGTGTATTCTTTCCCCGAACCGTCTGTATAGAAGTCAATTTTTTCAGGATCAAGCTTCATTTTAGAGTCTGTATACTCAAATAAGGTGATAAGATTAGTATCAAAAATTTCAGGTGGGCTGATTTCAATTGATCCATAAATATTTTCAGGATAATTGGGATAGGCAATCAGATCACTAACTTCTTTGCAGAAACGATATTCTAAGAAATTAGCTGTTGAGATACAAAGGTCGGCTCCCCTTCTCATATCATTAAACGAACTATTAACAATAACAGTCAATTTATCCTTCAGAGAAAGCTCTTTATCGTGCATTATATCCTTTAATTGCATAGGAATACCATGGTAGGTTGGTTTTTCGGTATGAATAAATTCATGACCACTGAATCGATCCATTTTTTCTCCAATACTATATTGAAGTTCATCAGACAAACCTAATTCTTCTATAAAAGGCCGAACATCGCTGTGCCTCAGATCAAAGCTACTGGCCCCCACGTCCACATAGCCATCTTCAGTTTCAACCGTTTTAATCGTGCCACCAGGACTTAGTCGCTCTTCTAAAACGAGAAATTCAAAAGGCAGTTGTTCTTTTTGAATATACTTATTCACTTCATAAGCTGCAACTAAACCGCTAATACCGCTTCCGATAATTGCTATTCTATTTTTCGCTCGCTCCATTT